>DATEHJ010000591.1:0-5674 GCA_035279645.1 Gemmatimonadaceae bacterium | reverse complement strand
CGCCGTTTTCGCTGCGGTGCGGGCGCGCGTCTTCCGCGCGCTCGGCGCGCTCGCTGTCGGCGCGGTGACGGCGGGCGGTTCGACGGCAGGCGCGGCAGATATGCGCTCCACGGACTTTGGTGTCTTGCCGCGTCCGCGCTTTCGTCCGGCCGTCGATGGTTGGACCTCAGTCGGCGCGACGGCTTCGACGTCGCTCTCGCTCACCGGCATGCTCGGAACCGACAACGTTGGTGCCTCATGCTCGACGATGGGAAGAGCCGACGGGGCACCTTCGCGAGGTGCAGGTTCGTCAACCACACCGAGAGCGAGAAGCTCCGGTGGCGGGCCCTCGCTGCGACCGCGCCCGCGGCCACCGGCACCACGGGGCCCCATGCCGAGCCGTGGCGTCGACGCGCCTAACGGCTGACGTGGCGGCGCGGCAGCGGCGTCGGCGCGTGCCACTTGATCGGCGACGGGGAGCGCCTCGGCGGCTCGAGCGACTTCGAAGTCGTCGCCGCGTCGGCGCAAGTCGATCACGCCCGAGTCGTGCGCGTCCTTGAGAATACGGATGAACATTCGCTCATTGAGACTCTCGCTGTCCCTGCCGAGAATCTCTCGGGCGCGCTGACGGACTGCACTGGCGCGCGTGGTGTCTTCGTCATCCGTGGTTAGTGTTTCGACGGCGCGACGCACGATATCGAATGCCTCGTTTCTCGTTAGGCGCTCACCGGTGGTGCCGATCGCCTCGCCGGAGGGAGCGATTGACTCTTCGGCAAGGCGGAGGGGCGCCGGCAAATCCGGAGGAGCCGGCGCGGCAGCCGCTGCCGGGCGAGCGCGCTCTTCGCGATCCCGCCCTCGACCACGGCCGCGGCCGCGGCGACCTCGACGCACACGTTCCTCGCGCTCGTCGGATGGTTCCGCAGACTCTCGCTCGCGCACGGCGCCATCCGTCGGCGCAACGGGAGGCTCGACGACGAGTGGCTCGAGGGCGGGCAGTGCGGCCCGAACCTCCACTGCAGCGCCGGCGGGTGGGCCGATTTCGAGCTGCCCGTTCTCCAGCTTCGTCATCGAGAGCAGTCCTCTCTGATGTGCTTCCTGAACGAAGCGTGAGAACTTCGACATTCCGAGATTCTTCTCGTCGAACCCGGGATCGATGTCCTGCATCACCTGCTTGAGCCGATCCGAACGCATGACATCGCCATTTCTCTTCATGCGAGTGACCGCTTCGGTCACGAGCTCCCACGGATCGAACTTGCGCGCTGGCTCCTCCTCAGTTGCTTTGACGAGGCCGGCGAGAGCGTTATAGCTGTAGTACTCGTCGCAGTTCTGTACGAGCAGGTCGCTCGACGACTCACGAATGCCGACGCCGATAACGTACTTGCCGTACTCCTTGAGCTTGATGACGAGGCTCGAGAAATCAGAATCGCCCGAGAGAAGGATGAATGTCCCGATCTCCGGGCGAGTGAACACCAGCTCGAGAGCGTCGATCGCGAGGCGAATATCGGTTGCATTTTTCTTCGACGATCCGTACGCCGGCGCGAAGATCAAATCGATCGACGCTTCCGAGAGCGGTACGATGTACTGCGGGTATCGTCGCCAGTCGGCGTAGGCGCGCTGGACCGCCACCTTCCCCTTGATGATGTCCGAAGACAGTAACGTCCGTAGCTCCTTACCGAGATCGGAACGAATGCCCATCGTGACGTTGTCGAAGTCGATAAGCAACGCCGCGTTTGGCGCGTGGACGAATGGGGGAGCTGTGAGGGAGTGGGTGGCGGCGATTGCGCCGGGTCCACGATGAATGAGGGCGCCCTGCGTACGTGACGCGGGGCTCGAAGCGGGGGTGCGCGTGTGCCGTCCGTTCATGAACTTCTCTGCGGGTTGTTCTCGAGTGCGCGTCCCGCGACCGGCTCTCTCGCGTGTTGCGAGATGAGCCAGCCGCTCGCGCATCAGCGTCGAGAGAAGCGCGGCGAGGCGACCCGACGGGTCGTGGAGGCGTATTCGACGTCTCCGCGCACGTCTCGCCGGTGCCGCGTCACACTTCTCTGGCGCTTGTCAAAAAGATGACCGCGGGGTCCGACATTTATCGGACTACCGGTCGGGGCGTAATCTAAACGCGGACGACGTTCCATGAAAGACCGTAACTCATTGAAGGCTACCAGTTATCCACCATTCGGCCGTTGTGCATCACATTCCCATGGCTTTGAGCACGACTCGTTTGGGCCGTTGGCCGTCCCATTCTCCATAGAAAATCCGCTGCCACGGGCCGAGATCGAGGCGTCCTTTCGTAACCGGAACGATCACCTCATGACCAACCGTCAACGAACGCAAGTGCGCGGCCGCGTTGTCTTCACCGGTCCCGCTGTTGTGCCGATAGCGATCCGGATCCCAGGGCGCAATGTCTTCCTCGAGCCATTTCAGAATATCTTGCCACAGATTGGGCTCGTGATCGTTGACGAAGACTGATGCAGAGATGTGCATCGCCGACACGAGGACCATGCCGTCGTCGATGTCCGCCGCGGCACGGCATTCCTCGACTTTGTCGGTGATGTCGATGATTTCCTGGCGCTGCTTTGTGTTGAACGTGAGATAGTCGGTATGTGTCTTCATGATCGTGCGATTACGATCGAGGGTGGTTGGCCCTTCGTACCGCCTGTAAGTTTCCTGACGAAACTGCCTTTCGGGCCTGCGCGTAAGAGGTGCCAGTGAAGCGAGTTGGGTTCCGCGGTCGCCTCTTTACCATTCTCCTGTCGTTCGCCCTGATCCCGTCGGTTGTGCTCACCCTATCCGGCGGGATCACGAGCTACTGGGCTCTCAAGCTCGTCGGTGCGCAGGCGGCGTGGGACAGCGTCGCCGCATCGGGAAACCGCGCACTTGGCGTGGCACGTACCGCACCGCTCACCGCTGACCAGCGTAAGGCGCTCTCGCAATTCGATAGCACCCTCGGTGCGAACGCGCGTTACGCGCGGATGGTGAGCTACACATACAGGCATTCGGCGGCTCTCGCGCTCACTGGTGCCATTCTCTCGTTCATCATTCTCGCGCTACTCGCGTCGCGGGTAGCCGGCCACCTGAGTCGCAACATGAGCCGGCCCCTTCAGGAGCTCGTGGGTTGGACGGAGCGCATCGGCAGAGGGATGCCGCTGCCGGAAGGACCGCCGCGACGAGGAGCGCCCGAGTTCGAGGTACTCAGAAAACGAATGCGGGATATGTCGCGCGAGCTCGAGCTCGGACGAGCGCGCGCGATCGAGACCGAGCGCGCCGCCGCACTGCGTGAGACGGCGCGTCAGGTCGCGCATGAGCTGAAGAATCCGCTCACACCGATTCGCTTCGCTGTCGAGCGACTGCGTCGCGAGTCGCCGACTCTCTCACCCGCGCTGGTGGAAACGGTCGAGGTGCTCGATGTCGAGTCACGACGGCTCGAAGCGATGGCGAAGAGTTTCTCACAGTTCGGTCGACTCCCCGAGGGACCTCAGGCGCAGATCGACGTCGGGGAGCTCGTTCGATACACAGCGCGCTCGACAGTCCCGACCGACATTGCACTCGCGGTCGACGTCGATGAAGCGACACCGATGATTCACGGACATCACGACGCGCTCGCGCGCGCTCTTTCGAACGTCATCCTGAACGCCGTCGACGCCTGTCGGACCGTTCCGGCGGGACAGGGGGACGGACCAAACATTTCGGTGCGCGTGCGGCCCTTCGCGCTGAATGTTCACCATGCCGAGGATGATGGGTCGCACACCAACGGGAACGGCACGCGCGGCGTGGAGATCGCCGTCGCCGACAGCGGATGCGGCATTCCGAAGGAGCAGCTCGCCCGCATCTGGGAGCCATACGTGACTTCTAAACCGGGCGGCACGGGACTCGGTCTCGCGATCGCGCGCCAGACCGTGCTCGCGCATCGTGGATCGGTCGGCGCGGAGAGCCAGCCGGGGAACGGTACGACGATTCGATTCCTTCTTCCTACCAACGATCTGAGCACGGGAACCTAGTACCTTCTCATATGCGCCTAACGCTCGCCGTGCTTGCCCTGACCTTGCAAACGCCCATGCCGCCGTTCCCTCCGGGGTTCATCCCGCCGGAGGCGGTTACGATCGTCCAGTCGTTCTTCATCACGATCGGCGTCATCGCGTTGGGTATTCCGATCATCCGAGCGCTGACGCGCCGGTTCGTCGATCGCCCGCCGGTTGCACCGGCGATTTCGGCCGAAGTCGAGAACCGACTCGAGCGCATCGAGCAGGCGGTCGAAGCCGTCGCGATCGAGGTGGAACGGATCTCGGAGTCGCAGCGGTACCTAACGAAGCTGATGGCCGAGCCGCGGCTGCCGAGCGGCCGTGGCAGCGCGAATGCCTAGCGTTCTGATCGTCGACGACGAGCCGAACATTCGGCGCATGGTCGGTGCGCTCCTCGGCGCGGAAGGTTACGAGGTGCGCGACGCGCAAGATGGCTCGTCGGGATTGCAGCGCGCTCTCGAGAGTGAGCCGGACGTGCTGCTGCTCGATCTAATGATGCCGGGCGACATGGACGGTATGGCAACGCTCGCGCAGGTGCGCGAGAAGCTGCCGGACGTGCCAGTGGTGATGATGAGCGGTCGCGCGGGACTATCCGACGCGGTGCGGGCAACGAAGCTCGGCGCCTTCAACTTTCTCGAGAAGCCTCTGAGCCCCGAGGGGGTACTCCTGGCCCTGAGCTCGGCGCTCGAGCTACGGCAGGTTCGGCGGGAGGCGAAATCGCTCCGACGCGATTACGGGTTGAGCGGCGAGATGATCGGTGACAGTCCGGCGCTGGCGCGCGTTCGCGAACTGATCGCGCGCGTCGCGCCCACTGATTCCCGAGTACTCATCACGGGCGAGTCGGGCACCGGCAAAGAACTGGTCGCGGCGGCGATTCATGGCGCGAGCTCGCGGCGCGATCGGCCACTCATCCGTGTCAACTGCGCGGCGATTCCGCGCGACCTCGTGGAAAGCGAGATGTTCGGCCACGAGAAGGGATCATTCACGGGCGCGACCGACCGACGCATTGGCCGTTTCGAACTTGCTCACACCGGAACGCTGCTGCTCGACGAGGTCGGAGACCTCGGACCGGAGGCACAGGCGAAGCTGCTGCGGGCGATCGAAGCGAAAGAAATCGAACGTGTCGGCGGCGGGAAGCCGATTCGCGTCGACGTTCGGATTCTCTCGGCGACGAACAAGGATCTCGCGCGGTGCGTGCACGACGGCACCTTTCGAGAGGATCTCTACTTCCGACTCAATGTGATCCCGATTCCTCTGCCGCCCCTTCGCGAGCGGCCGAGCGATATCCCCGCGCTCGTTCGCCACTTCTCCGCCCTGCACCGGATGCGTACGGGACAGGCGCAGCCCTCGTGGACGGAGGAAGCGATGGCGCTCCTGACACGGCATCGCTGGCAAGGCAACATCCGGGAACTCGCGAACATCGTCGAACGACTCGCCATTCTTCACGCCGGTCTGCCGGTCGAGGCAGAGGATGTCGCGGCCGTGCTCTCGATCGACGGCGATGCCCGGCGGGGGGGGCCCCAGCCGCCAGCGCCGCTTCCCGATCCCTCCGGTCTCGACAGCTCGTTGAGCGACACGCTGGACGACTACGAGAAGATGCTGATCACACGGGCGCTCTCGATGGCGACCGGCAACGTCGCGGAGGCGGCTCGGCGGCTGAAAACAGATCGGCCCAATCTCTA
>DATEHJ010000590.1:0-2436 GCA_035279645.1 Gemmatimonadaceae bacterium | reverse complement strand
CGCATCGTTGATCCGATCGCGTTTTCCCTTGCCGTGTTGGCGCTCGCGGCGTCAGTGACGATCGCGATGCTGGTGCCGGCGAGAAGGGCGACTTCGGTGGATCCAGCTATCGTGCTGAGGCAGGAGTGAGACGATGGCTTGGTCTCACCTCAGGCGCCTCGAATCTCCGTGTCTCGATGCTGGACTGGCCGAGCCTGGGTGAGATGCGCGCCGGCCAAGCGACAAGGATCGATCTCACCTCTCAGTTCCGAGGGCTCAGTCTCGGTTTCGCCTCATCACTCCAGACTGAGACTCGTGACGTGAGACGTGAGATCCTTCTTTTTCCAACTGCGTCACTCGCATCTCACCCGCGACGGCGAGTCCAGAACCGAGACACGGAGATTCGAGGCGCCTGGGGTGAGACCAAGCCATCGTCTCATTCCTGCCTCAACACGATTGCCGGGTCCACCGACGTCGCCCTCCGCGCCGGCACCAGCATCGCGATCGTCACCGACGCCGCGAGCGCCAACACGGCAAGGGAAAACGCGATCGGATCAACGATGCGTACGGGAAACACGCCGCCCAGCAACCGGTCGGACTCCACTGCCAAGAGCGTCGCGAACACGGCGCCGAGCGAAAGACCAGTAAGTATAGGTCGCGCGTTAGGCGCCACCATCGCTCGATAGACATCGATGCGCCGCGCTCCGAGGGCCAGCCGGATTCCCATCTCCTTCAAGCGGCGCCTCGCCGCGAGAGCGACGACGCCGTACACGCCGACGATTGCGAGGAGAGCCGTGACCGCCGCCATGAGGCCGACCACCTCGCCGACACGCTGAAATGCGTCGGTCATCATCGTCAGCTGCTCCTCTACCGTCCGCGGCGCCGCGACAGCGCCGGCGAATCGTTCGCTCACGACCGACGAGACGCCTCGCACGACGCCGCTCCCCGCGTCTTCGACCTTCAAGAAAGGTTGATACAGTCGCGCGTTCGGTCGCCACGGCGTGTACAGCATCAAGGCCTGAACCGGCTCGGCGATTGCGCTCGACGCGTCGGCCACGATCCCGACGATAGCGAGCGTGTGCGTTGCGTCGACGGTGAGATGCCGTCCGAGCGGATCGGTGCCGCCCCACAACTCACGCGCTGCCTCGCGCGAGATGATCGCCGGACACACCGCCGCGGCGCAGCCGGCGTCGCCTAGCGTGAACGACCGCCCGCGTTCGACACGGATCCCGAACACCTCGAAATAGGTTGGCGACACTTCGATCGAGGGCATTGTGCGGTGAATATTCTCGGCGGTCTGCACGTCGGTGATGCCGGTCGCTTCGTCGCTCACCGGTTCGGCCGTCGCGAACGAGACGCCGCGGACGCCACTCACCGCCGCCAGTGTTCGGGCGACGTCGTCGTGAAAGCTCTGCCAACCGCCGGTGGCGGGATCGGGGGCGCGGAGGTTCATCGCCAGCACGTGACGGGCGTCGAACCGGGGAGGGGAATTCGCGATCCGCGCCGGCAGACGCGTGAGCGCGATCGTCGCCACGAGCAGCGCGGCCGCGCCGCCAATCTCGGCGCTCATGAGCAAGTTCGAACGTCTGATGCGGCCGCGTGGCTGATCGGGGACACCGCGCAGCGTGGAGTTGAGGTCGAGCGCGAGTACGAGCCGGATCGGCGCGTTGGCCGCGAGCAGTGCCGCCCCAATAGTCGTAAGGAGCAGAAAGGCGAACACGTGCCAATCGGGCGCGAGCGAGAAGTTGACCTGCCGCTGGACGATCCATTCCATGAGAATGCGGGGCAGCCGGAAGGTCAGCGCTGAGGCAATCACGCCGGCCACCGTCGCCAGCAGGAGCGATTCCGTTCCGAGCATTGCCGCGAGACGGGGCGCGCCGGCGCCGAGCGCCATCCGAAGTGCCATCTCCTTGCGGCGGCCCTGCGCGATTGTGAGGACGATCGACACGACGCTCGCGCACGCGACGAGCGCGAGGCACGCCAGCCCGACGAAAACCACCGCGAGGATGCCGGTCACTACGAGCCCGTTCCCTGGCTTGGCAATGAGAGAGCCGTCGTTGACGAACACCGCACTGCGACGACCACTGGTCAATCGGTCTTGCTGCGCGGCGATCACACGCAGCTCGCTCGCCACGTCGCCACGCGTCGCTCCGTGGGCAAGCCGGCCGTCTATGAATAGCTGCATCGCATTCGGCGATGCAGCATCAATCGGTCCGAGGTGAAGCGACTCGCGGAGTGTGTAGGGCAGCCAGAGTTGATCGTCGATCTGCGCGCTGCTGAACGTCGGCGCGACGCCGACGATGCGGATCGTCTGTCCATTGATCCCGAGCACGCGACCGACGGCGGCAGGATCGGCGCCGAATTCGGCGCGCCACAGTTCGTTGCCGATCACGACGAGGGGCGCGCGCGATTCGCAGTCGTCGCGCTGCAGCATGCGGCCCGCAATCGGCCGGATCG
>DATEHJ010000589.1:0-2115 GCA_035279645.1 Gemmatimonadaceae bacterium | reverse complement strand
GTGAACGTGATGAACGCGGTCCTCGGCGGCCTGTTCAACTCGCACATCAACCTCAACCTGCGCGAGGCGCACGGGTACACCTACGGTGCGTTTTCGGCGTTCGAGTGGCGGCGCCAAGCCGGGCCGTTCGCCGTGCACACGGCCGTGAAATCCGACGTGACCGACGCCGCGGCGCGCGAGATCTTGGGAGAGATCGACCGCATTCGCGCCGTGGCGATCTCGCCCGACGAGCTCGCGCTCGCCACGAGCTACCTCGAAGGGGTGTTCCCGATTCGCTTCGAGACGACGACGGCGATCGCCTCGGCGCTCGCATCGGTCGCGCTGTACGGATTGCCCGACGACTACTACGACCGCTACCGCGACCGCGTGCGCGCGATCACCGCCGAACAGATTCTCGAAGCGGCGCAGCGCTATCTGCATCCCGACGCGCTGCAGATGGTCGTCGTGGGCGATCCGGCGGCGGTACGCGCGCCGATCGATGCGATGAGTTTCGGTCCGGTCACGCTCTACGATGCCCTCGGCCGGCCGACGACATGAGCGAGCGCGGCGCCGACAGCGACGCCTCAGCCGTTCAGCCGGGACAGGTGCGCAGCGACCGGGTGTACACGGGCCGGATCATCAACCTCGACCGCGACACCGTTCGGTTTCCGGACGGCTCGACCGGCGAGCTGGAGATGATCCGCCACCCGGGAGCTAGCGCGATCGTTCCATTCTTGAGCGAGCCCACGGGCGACGACCCGCAGCTCCTCTTGATCAAGCAATACCGCTACGCGGCCGAAGAATTCTTATACGAGATTCCTGCCGGCCGACTCGATCCGGGCGAGACGCCGCTCGCTTGCGCCACGCGGGAGCTTCGGGAAGAAACGGGCTGTACCGCGTCGCGAATGGAATTCCTCTTCACGATGTACACGACTCCCGGCTTCACGGATGAGAAGATTCACCTCTTCATGGCCGTCGAGCTCGAGCGTGGAGCGACCGCTCACGAGGCGGACGAGTTCATGAGCGTCGAAACGGTGACGCTGTCCCGCGCGCTCCAGTTGATCCAAGAAGGGGTGATCAAGGACGCGAAGACGGCGCTCGGAATTCTTTTCGCGGCCGGATTTCGAGCCAGCCGGTAAGCGGACCGAGCAGGTCGTCGCCAGTTGGAACCTGGCAACCGCTCAGCCATTCGCCTGTGTCAAAACAGGGACACTTTCGGCGGGTGCAATTCAAGAAACGTCGCAAATTATGGACGCCGGCCCTTTACCGCCGCGTCCGGTTCCACGCGTCCAACTCGTTATAGAGCAAACTCTTAACGAATTGTTCCACGCTCCGTCTAATGGGCATACGGCCTGCTTTTCCAGTGGCCGTCGTTCGAGATGTTGGGCGTGGGGCAGTTGCGAAACCGTCGCGTCTGCAAGGGTCTACCCTTTCAGCAGTGCCAAGGGGGCACGGGCCATCATGGCTGAGGTCGCAATCAAGCGAGCGGTACTGCCGGGAACGGCAGTCCGAGAGAAGCTCCGGGCGCTGGACGATGCGGGTGTCGTTTCCTCGTTCCTCGGCGGAGAAGAGCGTGCGTTCCAGGAGCTGGTCGAGCGCTACCAGTCCCGGTTGCTCAACTTCATCTACCGTACGATCGGCGATCGGGAAAAGGCCGAGGATCTCGTCCAAGAGGTCTTCATCCGAGTGTACCGGCACATCCACCGGTTCGACCGGACGAAGAAATTCTCGACCTGGGTTTACACGATCGCGTCGAACCTCGCGAAGAACGAGCTGCGCAATCGCTCGCGCAATCCGCTCGTGCTCTTTCAGACCATCAAGGGCAATTGGGACGACGAGGACCGGCCGCTTCAGTTCGAGGATACCACAGCGCGGCCAGACGACATGTATCGCAAGCGCCATCTGCGCGAGCTCGTCGAGCAGACGGTCGCGAAGTTGCCCGAGCATCACCGTCAGGTGTTCGTGCTGCGCGAGCTCGAGGGCAAGTCGTACGAGGAGATCGCCGAAATCACGGACTGCAATCTTGGGACGGTGAAGTCGCGGCTGAATCGTGCACGTAATGCATTCGCCTCGATCATCGAGCCGCAGATCGACTAACGACCCATCCGTACGACTGCATTCGCCACACCCCTCGGG
>DATEHJ010000588.1:0-2246 GCA_035279645.1 Gemmatimonadaceae bacterium | reverse complement strand
CCTTGCGAGATTATCTCGTCGCCGCTGAAATGGAGCTGGCGACGGTGGGCTTCGGCACCCCGTTTCGAGTCGCGCGTCGCAGCGACGTGCTCCTCGACGTGTGCTTCTCACTCGTGGAGCATCCGCTCGATGGCGCGTTGGGCTACGTATCCGTGATCCGCGCCAAGCCGCGCGACACACTTTCTACCGCGGTCTCGTTCCAAAGCTCCTTCGCGAACGGCGTCGTCGTCGAAACGAGCAACTCCCGATCGGTTCCGAGAACGCCGTCGCTTCCCGAAATGCACAGCGTTCGCCTTCCCTCGATCAACGGCGCTGCCGAACTGTACGAGGTGCATCGTTTTCGCGTTGCGGAGTTCAGTCGCGGCGCGGTGCACGTGCCAATGACGCGTGGCGGCGATCCCATTGCGTATCAGGCGCGCGAGAGCACACACGTGTTCGACCATTGGGTTCAGTGTGGGTACTTTCGCCGCGCCGGAGAGAACGCGATCCGGAAGACCCACGGCGGTGCCATGTTGAGCGCGTGGCGTGGGATGTTTCCATGGCGCCAGATCAGCGAGCAGGTAATGGCGCGAAAGGCCGCGGCCGTTCTCGAGCGACGTCGACGGGCACGAGGCGAGGGCAGAAGACCTCGGGACGACCGCTAGTCGCGCCTTCCTACCATACCTAACTTCCGGGCATGGCAACGCTCGGAACGAACGGACGCCGAGTCGCGATCGTCGCTGGTGTGCGTACGCCGTTCGCCAAAGCTGGCACGGCACTCAAGAGCTTCACGGCGATCGAGCTCGGAAAGCTTGCGGTTGCGGAGCTTTTGCAGCGTACGAACCTCGACGGCAAGAACATCGACGCCGTCGTGTATGGCACCGTTGTTCAATCGGTCATCGAGCCCAACATCGCGCGAGAGATCGCCCTGATGCCGATGCTGCCGAAAGGCACGGAGGCGTACACGGTGAGCCGCGCCTGCGCGTCGGCGAATCAGGCGATCACCGACGCGGCGGATCAGATCGTCCTCGGCCACCACGACGTGATCATCGCCGGCGGCGCGGAGTCGCTGTCGAACGTCCCGATACTGCACTCGCGGGGAATGTCGGAGAAGCTCGTCGCGCTCAGCAAGGCGAAGAGCGCCGCACAGCGGCTGAAGATTCTCGGATCGTTCCGGCCGAAGGACTTCGTCCCGATCACGCCGGCCATCGCCGAGCCGACGACCGGCGAGTCGATGGGCGAGTCGGCCGAGAAGATGGCGAAGATCAACCACATCACGCGCGAGGCGCAGGACGAGTTCGCGCTGCGCTCGCACCAGCGCGCCGCGGAGGGCACGAAGGACTGCCGCCTAACGGCCGAGATCGTCCCCGTCTACCTGCCGCCGGGATTCGACAAGGCGCTCACCTCGGACAATGGCATTCGCACCGACTCCTCCCTCGAGCAGCTGGCGGCGCTCAAGCCGGTGTTCGATCGGAAGTACGGCTCGGTAACCGCCGGCAACTCCTCGCCGCTCACCGATGGCGCGAGCGCCGTGCTCCTGATGAGCGCCGAGCAGGCTAAGTCGTTAGGCTACGAGCCCCTTGCCTTCATTCGATCGTACTCGTACGCGGCGCTGGATCCGGGCGAGCAGCTGCTCATGGGCCCGGTGCTCGCGGCGCCGGTTGCCTTGAAGCGCGCCGGTCTCACGCTCGGCGACATGGATCTCATCGAAATGCACGAAGCGTTCGCCGCACAGGTGCTCTCGAACCTGGAGGGACTCGTCTCGTCGGAGTGGGCGCAGCGCGCGGGGTTCGCGAAGCCCGTCGGCGAGGTGGACCCAGACCGGCTCAACGTCATGGGCGGATCGATCTCGATCGGTCACCCATTCGGGGCGACCGGTGGCCGCATTCTCACCACGCTCGTGAACGAGCTGCGTCGTCGCGATGCGCAGTTTGGCCTCATGACCGTGTGCGCCGCCGGCGGGATGGGACATGCAATGGTCGTCGAGAGGAGGGGGTAGCGAGTAGGTGCTCGGTGCTAGGTCCTAGTAACATCGATGGCGAGGCGAAAACTACTTTCCTTCTCACACCCAGCACCTAACACCTAGCACCTCATGTCGTCTCTCACTCTCACCCGCGACTCCGGCGTCGGCATCATCACGCTTGATGTCGTCGACGCGCCCGTCAACACCCTCAGCCTCGGGCTTGCTGAAGAGTTGCGTACGATGCTGGATGACATCGAGCGCGATACATCGATTGGCGCGGCGGTACTGATCTCGGGCAAGGCCG
>DATEHJ010000587.1:0-14382 GCA_035279645.1 Gemmatimonadaceae bacterium | reverse complement strand
CTCGCGCTCGCGTGCGCGATCGTCGGCGATCCGGACCTCCTCTTCCTCGACGAGCCGACGACTGGCCTCGATCCACAGTCGCGGCGCCAAATCTGGGAGCTGGTCGAGGAGTTCAAATCGATGGGTCGTTCGATTCTACTCACGACTCACTACATGGATGAGGCTGAACGCCTCTGCGACCGGGTGGCGATCGTCGATCATGGCCGCGTGATCGCGCTCGGCACGCCCCGGGAATTAATTTCGTCGTTAGGTGCCGATCACGTCGTCGAGTTCGTCCTCGTCCACGACGGCGGTGGGCTGAACGAAGAAGCGTTGCGTGCGATGGACGGCGTCCGCGGCGTGCGCCGCTCCGGCGCCGGGAACAACGGCAACGCATGGGAGCTGCGCTCGACTGAGCTGCATCGCAGCGTGCCGGCGCTGCTGGCCGAGCTGACGCGGCACGACCTCCAGCTCGCCGAGCTGCGCACGCACTCGGCGACGCTCGAGGACGTGTTCGTTCACCTCACCGGGAGGCAGCTGCGCGATGAGTGAAATCGGAATGTCCGCACCGCGGCGCTTCGGCATCTCGCCGTCGTTGGTGCAACTGTCCTCGGTGCGCTTCAAGGAATACCTGCGCGAGCCGGAGGCGGTATTCTGGACGTTCGCCTTCCCGATCATCCTCGCGATCGGACTTGGCATCGCGTTTCGGAACCGGCCCGCGGAGGTCGTGCACATCGCCGTCGTCGGTCCCTCAGCGGCCGCGACCCGCGTCGCGACAGCTGCGCGCGCGGATTCGGGGCTCGCCGTTGACGTGCTCCCGGCCGACAGCGCGACTGTCGCACTTCGTATTGGACGCGTCGCCCTCGTCGTTGCCCCGCGCGCCGACGGGACGGTGGAGTATCAGTTCGATGAGACGCGTCCCGACGCGCGCAATGCACGATTGCTCGCCGACAACGCGATTCAGCGCGGATATGGCCGCGCCAATACCGTGAGCGTGAGCGAAACGCACGTGCGCGAACGCGGCTCGCGCTATATCGACTTCGTCATTCCGGGTCTCCTCGGCATGAACATCATGGGGAGCAGCATCTGGGGACTCGGATTCACCATCGTCGATGCGCGCCGTAAGAAGTTGCTCAAGCGCCTCGTGGCGACGCCGATGTCGCGCGTGGAGTATCTGCTCGCATATCTGATCTCGCGGATCGTGCTGCTCGTCGCCGAGGTCATTGTGCTCCTCGGCTTTGCCGCAGTCTTTTTCGGTGTGCCGGTCCGCGGCTCGATCATTCAGCTGGCGCTGATCATTCTCGCGAGCGTGTTCGCCTTCGGCGGACTCGGTCTCCTGATCGCGTCGCGCGCGCAGACGATCGAGGGCGCTTCCGGGCTCATGAATGTGACGATGATGCCGATGTGGGTTCTCTCCGGTGTGTTTTTCTCCTCAGAGAATTTCCCGAAGGCGTTCCAGCCGTTGATTCAGGCGCTGCCGCTCACCGCGACGAACAATGCCCTGCGCGCCAGCATGCTGCGCGGTGAGGGCTGGAGAGTGGTCGGTCCGGAGATCGCGCTCCTGATCCTGTGGGCCGCGGCGACGCTGTGGCTGGCGTTGAAGTGGTTCAGGTGGAGGTGAGGGCTCGTGGCCAGCGGCTAGAGGCTGGAGTCACCCACAGGCGACGACCAACTCGGGAAGACCAATGAGATCGTTGCGTGGCAGTATTTTCCAGCGCTGTTCCACGAACCGAAGCTGGATGACCCTCGGCGCAGGCGCGTAGACCGGATCCATACCGCTTTGCCACACGGTGTCACTGTACACAACGTATGCTCGGCTGCCGTCGACGACTGATCCGACAATGCGAAATGTTGGCGCCGGGAGATCGTTGTCTCGGCCATCCCGTGCGCATTCTCGGTGAAGCTCTCTATTCTGCCAGCGCTCGTCGTGGACCTCGACCCATCGAGTTGCTAGCGCTTCGAGTGGCGCTCTCAGTAGCGAATCGGGATCGCCAATTCCGAATTCCGCACGCAAGTAGTTGATGGATCGCTTCCGCTGCTCCCGCTGCTTCAACTCGTACGCGGCGACAGATCGCGGCATGTCGGGATTCGAACCCATGAGCTGCTCGAAGGTCATCGACGGCGCGCTACGCCTGAGTCGCTCCGCGCGAGCGCTTTTCTTTCGCAGAGTGTCCAGTTGCACGAGATCGAGTAGGGCAGCCGCGTTGGTCCATTTGGATTTTGCCACCGCGTCGAGGAAAGCCGCGCTCACGGCAGTCGGGCTTGTGACAGTCGATCGGTCCGAACACGCCGCGAGCCCAACCAGCACGAGCGCCGACGCGTTTGTTGTGGCGCGACCGATCAACGATGACATTCTCATCATAGGGCCAGCGTGGCTCAGTGCACGAGCTTGATTGCTTCTCGACCTGCACTGAGACGATCGTAGCGGTTCAGGGCAACCAGAAAAGCAGCAGCCGAATGCCGTTAGGCAGTCACGAGCGGGAGACGGATCCGAACCGCGACTGCGCACGAAGCAGCTATTTCGTTGCTCTCGCCAGGAGTCTTCAACACGCGCGAACACGGGCGAACGCGGACCCAACTGTCATCCCGACGCGCAGCGAGGGACAGCCCTTGATCAGTTGAGTGCAGATCCCTCGTCGCTTCGCTCCTCGGGATGACAGTCAGCGCGAGTGCGCCGCTCAATAGATCGCCCACAATCCGGGCGTGATGAGCTCAACCGAGTGACCATCAGGGTCGCGCACATAGATGCTCTCGCCGCCGCGCGGCCAGTGTACGCGACTCTCGATCGCGACATCGTGCTCGGCGAGGCGCGTGAGCCAGTCATCGATCGAGTTGGCGCGAATAGCGAACGCGAAATGCTGCACGCCGCTCGCGCCATGGGGCGGAACGATGCCGCCGGAGGTCGGAAAGGGTTCCGTCGTCGCGCCGCGCTGGAAGAGCAGGAGCACGCTCGCCGCCGAAACGCTGAGCGCGAGGAGTCGTTGGCTCTCGAGGAGTGGCTCGCAGCCGAGGACGTCGACGTAGAACGCGCGTGCGCGCATGATGTCGTCGACGTAGACCGCCGTCTCGACGATGCGCTCGAGGCGCGGAGCTGGATGATTCGTCATGCGCGGCGCACGCTACATTTCCCATTCGTCGATTGCAAGGAACCTGAGCGCATGTCCTCCGCTGAATCGCCGGTTGGCACGGCGTTCGAACTCGGCGATCTGCCGACATCAGAGCTACTCACTCACGGGCAGGCAGCGCTCGAGTGGATCGCGCGCTATCTCGACCACCCGCAGCGGGTGAGTGTGCTCTCGAAGGTAGTGCCTGGGGAGATTCGCGAGACGCTGCCGACGTCGCCACCGGAGCAGGGTGAGCCGTTAGGCGAGATTCTGCGCGACTTCGAGCGACAGATCGTTCCCGGCATCACGCACTGGAATCATCCCGGATTTTTTGGGTACTTTGCGACGTCGTCGTCGGTGCCGGGGATTCTCGCCGAGATGCTCGTCGCGACGCTGGATGTCAAAGCAATGCTCTGGCGCACTTCCCCGGCCGCCACGGAGCTCGAGCAAGTCACTACCGACTGGTTGCGGCAAATGTTGGGACTCCCTGGCGGGTGGTTCGGCTTCCTCAACGACACGGCCTCTATTTCGTCGATGCTTGCGCTCGCCGCGGCGCGCGAGGCGAAGCCGGAGCTCGACATTCGCGCGCGCGGTATGGCGGGACGCAGCGACCTGCCGCGGCTTCGCGTGTACACGTCGAGCCACGCGCACTCGTCGATCGACAAGGCGGCACTCGCGTTAGGCTTCGGCCTCGACAACGTCGTTCACGTCGACGTTGACCGCGAGTTTCGCATGCGACCCGACGCGCTTACGGCGGCTATCGCCGACGACAATGCGCAGGGCTTTCTGCCGCTCGCTTGCGTCGCGACCGTTGGCACGACGAGCACGACGAGCATCGATCCGGTGCCGGCAATCGCCGCGATCTGCCGGCGCGAGTCGATCTGGCTGCATGTAGACGGGGCATATGGCGGCGTGGCTGCCGTCGTTCCAGAGATGCGGAACGTCCTCGAAGGTGTCGAGCGCGCGGACTCATTTGTTGTCAATCCGCACAAATGGCTCTTCACGCCATTCGACTGCTCGGCGTTCTTCACGACGAAGCCCGACGTGCTCGAGCGGGCGTTCTCGCTCGTCCATGAGTATCTCGTCACGCCCGAACGCGAGTCGGTGATCGACTTCATGAATTACGGCGTCCAACTCGGCCGGCGCTTCCGCGCCCTCAAGCTGTGGATGGTGATCCGCGGCTTCGGGACGGCAGGGCTTGCGGCGCGTATTCGCGCTCATTGCGTGCTCGCGCGCGAGTTCGCGGGCTGGGTGCGCAACGAGCCGCAATGGGAGGTCCTTGCACCCGTGCCCTTCTCGCTCGTGTGTTTCCGCTACGCACCGTCTGGCGTACATGAGGAAGTGCTGAACCAGATGAACGCACAGATCCTCGCGCGGGTGAATGCGTCGGGCGAAGTCTTTCTCTCGCACACGAAGCTGGATGGCCGCTATGTGCTCCGTCTCGCGGTCGGGAACATCCGTACCGAGGAGAGGCACGTGAGGCGCGCGTGGGAATTGCTCCAGGACGCCGCGAGCCGTGTCAGCCGCACCGGTTGAGCGCCTAGCCGCGCCGTCCCCGCCGCTCCCGCTCCAGCGCGTCGACGACCTCGTCGCCGACATGCCGCTTCCGCATGAAGTAGAACGCGATCACGACGGCGACGACGATTCCGAGGGCGATCCGGACCTCGTATCGCCTAACGTGCCCCATGATCCGTAGCGCCGCCTCGCCGAAGCCCCAGCCAATGAGCGTGAACGCGAACGCCCACGTCGCCGCGCTGATCGCGGCGCCGATCGCGTACAACCAGAAGGGCACGCGCGCCGCGCCGCATGCGAGCGGCAGCGTTAGGCGCAGGCCATAGGCCCAACGCACCGCCAGCGAGCAACGCCACGGATGCCGGCGCACCACAGTGAGCACACGCAGCATGAACTCGCGCAACTTTGGCCAGCGATTCTTCACCCAATCCCCGCGCCAGCGTCCGAGGTAGTACAGCAGAATATCGGCAACCCACGTCCCGGCCATGATCCAAAGACCGACTGCGGCGAGCCTCAGGTGGCCGTCATGCGCCATGAGCCCGCCAACGAGCGGCGCGGCCTCTTCGGTCACGATCCCCGTCGCGCCCAACGTGATGTATGCCCAAAGCCTCTGCAACGCGGTGAGCGAGTCACCAGCGCGTGGAAGGACGAGAAGCAGGGTCGAAAGCAGAGTCGCTGGCCTCAACCGCGTGTCGCGAGCGCCGGTGTGTGAACGCCCATCCGTTCGAGCAATCGATCGAGCAGCAGGCGGGCGATGGGACCAGGCGAGCCATCGGCGATGCCGCGGCCATCGACGGCGATGATCGGCGTCACGTCGGTGGTCGTGCCAGTGAGGAACAGTTCGCTCGCGCGCGAGAGTTCGTCGACGCGAATCGCCTCCTCCTGTACCGCGATTCCTCCCTCTCGAGCGATCTCGATCACGACGTCGCGCGTCACGCCGGGCAGCACCAGACGATCGAGTGGGTGCGTGCGCAGCACCCCGTCGACAACGCCGAAAATTGTCGTGTGCGTCCCTTCAGTGATCGAGCCATCGCGCACGAAGACCGCCTCGCTCGCCCCCGCCTCCGTCGCGATCTGTCGAGCCAGGACGTTAGGCAGGAGCTGGACCGTCTTCAGGTCGCAGCGCAGCCAGCGAATATCGGGCTGCGTGATGACCCGCGTTCCGGTGAACCGCGTCGAGCTGGGCGCGAACACGCTCGCCATGACCAGCACCGTCGGCACCGTGTCGCCCGGCGGAAAGTAATGAGTCCGTGGCGCGGCGCCGCGCGTGATCTCGACGTAGAGCGTCGCCTCGCCGCTGGTGAGCTCGTTCTCGTTGAGTAGTCGCTCACCGATCGCGGAGATGCGATCAGGCGAGGCATCGGTTGGATGCGCGATGCGCAACTCGCTCAACCCACGTTCGAGACGCTGCTGGTGTCGCGCGGCCTCGAATAGCTGCCCGCGGACGACGCGCCACACCTCGTACACACCGTCTCCAAAGATGAATCCGCGATCGAGCGCGGAAACCGTCGCGTCGCCGGCAGAGACGTAACGACCATTGAGATAGACAAGCATCTCAAAAGCGTACAGCGCCACGCCTGACGCGTACAGGGGGCGACTGGAGGGCTGAGAGTAGAGGGTAGAGGGACGTCCGCGCTACCTCTACCCTCTACCCGCGACCCAGATCAGTCTCCCATCGCTGGCACTGGATGCTCGGCTGTCATCTGCCGCGGCCGATAGCCGAGGAAGCGAGAGAACGCGCGACGCCACTCGTCCAGGATCTCATAGCCGGTCGGTATCACGAGTAGCGTCAGGAACGTCGACGTGATCACGCCGCCGATGACCGCGATCCCAAGCGGCGCGCGGAACTGTGCGCCTTCGCCTCGGCCAAGCGCGACAGGGATCATGCCCGCGATTAGCGCGAACGTCGTCATGAGTATTGGACGCAACCGGATCGCGCCTGCCTCGATCAGCGCCTCACGAAGCGGCTTGCCGTCCTTCTCGCGCGCCCACTTCGCGAAGTCGATGAGCAGAATCGCGTTCTTCGCGACGATGCCCATCAGCATCATGACTCCGATCAGTGTCATGATATTGATGGTGTTGTGCGTGATCGACAGCGACACCATCACGCCGATTAACGACAATGGCAGCGAGATCATGATCGCAACCGGGTCGAGGAACGACCCGAACTGAACAACCAGAATCAGGTACATCAGCAACAGCGCGACACCGAGCGCGAAGAAGATCTGACCGAACACCTCGTTCTGGTCCTTAGACTCGCCGCCCAAGGTATAGCGCACGCCCGGGGGCAGGCTCAGCGCTTTGATGCGCGACTCGATCTCCGCCGAGACGTCGCCGGACGCCCTGCCCGACGTGTTGGCCTCCACGGTGACCACGAGCTCCCGGTCGAGATGGTCGATAATCGCCGGACCCGTGCTCTCCCGGATCGTCGCCACCTGGCCGAGTGGCAGCGTGCTTGGCAAACCGTTCGGTCCGGCGACCACGAGTGGCAACGCCGCGAGGTCCGCCGCTCGCCGCCGTGATTCGGGCGAGAGCCGCACCTCGACGTCGCGCGTCTCACCGCTCGGATCCACCCAATCGCCGGACTTGAGCCCCGCGAATGCAGGGCGCAGCGCCTGCGCGACCTCGCCGACAGTGATCCCCAAGCTACCGGCGACGCCGCGGTTCAACTCGACGTTGAGCTCCGGCTTCTGTCCTTTCGTCGAAAGCCCGATGTCGACGGCGCCCGGCACCTTCTGCACCTCCTCGCGCACCAACTCGGCGGCCTGATTCAGCGCCACGAGATCGTTGCCGCGCAGCTGCATCTGCAGCTGCTTCCGGCCGCCCCCGAAGTCACTCGTGAACACCGAGAGCGTCACACCGGCGACCTGCTTCGTCTCCGTGCGCAGCACGTTCGCGAAGTCCTCGGCGCCGATCGAACGCTCGTTTTTCGGGACGAGACGGACGTAGATGTTCCCCTGGTCGACAGTGCCGGTCGAGCTGCTGCCTAACGTAGTGTAGGTATACAGCACTTCCTTGTGCGACCTCGCGACGCGCGCCGCCTCTTCCGCCTTGAGCCGCGTGTACTCGAGGTTCGATCCCGGCGGCGTCTCGAGGGCGATCGTCATTTCTGCGCGGTCGTCCTCGGGGAAAAAGCCGACGCCGACAGTGCGCCAGGCCGGCACCGCGCGCACGAGCACGAATGCGATGATAATGCCGGCAAACGCGACGCCCGCCCTGCCCAAGCCATGCAGACGCGCACTGCTGAACGCGTACGCGACGATGATGACGCCGACGATCGCCGCGGCGAGCCCCGTGAGGCCCTTGGCGGGCAGCACGAACGCCGAGATGAAGGAACCCGCCGCGATCGTGATCATCGCCGCGCGGTGATCCAGCGCCCACGCGATGACTTTCTTGTAATTCTGCGCCTGACGATTGAACCAGTGGTTGAACCCATCGAGCGCCTTCGTGATACGCGACTTCTGATGCTCGAGACGGTGTGGATCCGCCCAGTATGCCGAGAGCATCGGGTCGAGCGAGAAGGACACGAAGAGCGAGACCAACACCGAGCACGCAATCGTCAGCGCGAAGGGTTTGAACCATTGGCCGCCGATCCCTGGCATGAAGCCAATTGGCACGAACACGGCGAGAATGCTGAATGTCGTCGCGGCGACGGCGAGCCCGATCTCATCCGTACCCTCGCGAGACGCCGTGTAGTGGTCTTTCCCCATCTCCACGTGCCTAACGATATTCTCGCGGACGACGATCGCGTCGTCGATCAATATACCGATCGCGAGCGAGAGCCCTAGCAGCGACATCGTCTCCAGCTTGAAGCCCATCACCCACACGGCGATGAACGACGCCAACACCGAGACCGGGAGTGCGAGTCCCGTGATCACCGTCGAGCGCCACGAGTTCAGGAACAGGAACACGACGAGCACGGTGAGAATCGCGCCTTCGATGAGTGCTTCCTGAACATTCCGCACTGCGTGATCGACGCGGACTCCCGAGTTTTTCACGACCTCGATCGTCGTTCCCGGAGGTAGTCTTTTTTTGATCTCGTCGACCCGCTTGATGAGTCGGGCAGCGACGTCGGTGGTGCTGTAACCCTTCGACTTCTTGACGTCGATGCCGACCGCTTCACGACTGTCATACAGCGCCAGCGTGCGCGGCTCGATCGTGCCGTCTTTGATGTCGGCGACCTGACCGAGCCGAATGAGCTGGCCGTTTCGCTCGGCGACCACGAGGTGCGTGAACTCTTCGGGGTTCTCGAGTCGCCCTTTGAGACGGATCGAGCGCTCGTCTAGCGAGCCGGTGACGTGTCCAACGGGTGACGCGAGGTTCTGAAGTTGTAACGCCTGCACGACCTGGCCGACGCTGACGCCGACGGCCTGGAGAGCCTGCGGCCGGAGCTCCACGGTCAGCTCACGCTCCTGCTTTCCAAACACGAGCACGTCGGCGACACCAGGGAGCGAGCGCAGCTCGCGCGTGATGCCCGGGTCGACGAGCCGCGTCATCTCCGCCGGCGACAGCGTCGTCGACGAGAGGGCGAGCGAGACGATCGGCCGATCGGTGTCGTTCTCTTTCTTGATGATCGGCTCCTTCATTTCCACGGGAAGGTCCGATCGAATGATCGAGATCCCGTCCCTTATGTCCTGCGTCGCCTCGTTGAGATCCTTCTCAAAGAGAAATTCAACGAGTATCAACGCGTAGCCGTCGTATGCCTTGCCCATAACCTGCTTCACGCCGGAGATGGCCTGGATCTGCTCCTCGACTGGGTCGAGAATCTGCTTCTCCACAATGTCCGGCGATGCGCCGGGATACACGATCCCGACCGACACGAACGGTGGCGCGACATCGGGGAACTCATCTGTCTTCAGCTTGAGCAGCGCGAAGATGCCGAACACCGCCAACGCCAGCATCGATACCACGGTGATCAGCGGCCGCTTGATGGCGAAATCTGAGATAAACATGGCTGTTGCCTATTCTTTTGAGTGCCAGCTTGTCATTCCGAACGCAGCAAGGGATCTGCTTTCGCGGGTTCTGCAAAAGAGCAGATCCCTCGTCGCTGCGCTCCTCGGGATGACTGCGCTATTTCTTCACATCACTCGGCGGCGCGGAGACCCGGACTGGCGTTCCGGCGCTGATACCGCGCGCGGCGCCTAACAATACCGTGTCTCCCGACGTGAGGCCCTGCGTGACTTCGACCGTCTCCGTCGCGGCGTCGCGAAGGCCCAAGGCGATCTCGGTCTTCTCGGTCCGTCCGTTCTTCAGCCGAACGACACTCGGCCGAAGTCCGCGCTCGTCGACAGCGCTCTGCGGCACGACGGGCGCCTGATGCGATTCGCTCGACACGCGCCCCTCAGCGAACAAGCCGCCAACGAGGGTGCCACCGCTGTTAGGCAGCGAGGCGATGATCCGCACCTGGCGGGTCGCCGGGTCGGCGATCGGATTGATCCGCGTCACGCGTCCCGTGAAGTGCCGATTCGGATAGCCCGTCACGGAGAAATCCACCGGGGCACCGAGGCGCACCGACGCCAATGCTTCGGCGGGCACCGAGGCCTCGAGCCGCATGGTCGACGGATCGACGACCGTGACCAGTGCCGTGCCCGGAGACACGACGTCACCTGCGTTTACCGCGCGCGCACTCACGATCCCCGCGAAGGGCGCCGTGATCCGCGTGTTCGACAACATCTTCTCGGCTGACGCCTGCTGCGCCTGAGCGGTCGCGAGCTGCGCGCGTGCCGCAGTCACCTGCGCCCGAGACTGTTCCACCATCCGCTCGGCAATTGCGCCGGCTTTGAGCAAAGCATCATTTCGATCCTGCTCGTGCTGCGCGACCGTGAGGTTGGCCTGCGCGGTCGTGACCGTCGATCGCGCCGACAACGCCTGATCGCGAATCGCCGTGTCGTCGAGGCGTATCAAGACCTGACCCGCGGCGACGCGCTGGCCCTGATCGATCAGCGTCTCGACGACCGGCGCGGACAGCTCGGCACGAACCGTTGCTTCTCGCTCGGGTGCCAACGCGCCCGACAGCGCCGGGCCCGTTCGAATTTCTTGACTCTGCACGACGACGATGTTCTCTGGCCCGATTACCACGGCATCGGTTCCCGCTGGCTCCGCGTTGGCGTCGCCTCGACGGCACCCGGCGACGACGATCATCGTCGCCAACGTCAGTCCAGTGATTGCCCGCACTCCGCGGCTCGACTGCCCTGTCAAGCGACTCATGGCGTGATACCTCCAGATACTCCGCTCGCGCTCGCGGCGGCTTGTGTCGGTGTTCGAGTTGGGGCCTGCTGCCCGGCGCCATTCTGGCTCCCCTGTCCGGCGCCGTAGCCAGCATTGCCCGATTGCGCTTGTGATTGTGCCTGCGCCTGCGCCGCCGCTCCGGCTTGCAGCGGGAGGTCCCTCAATAACGCGAGTTTCACGCGTGCAACGGCCAGATCGCGTGCCGCTTGTGCCCGATTCGCCAACGCCTGCTCGAGGAGAAGCCGCGACTGCGACAGATCGGTCTGTGTCGAGATCCCTTCGCGGTATCGAATCTGATCGATGTTGTACGCTCGCTCCGCCTGTTGAGCGGTACCGCGGCTCGCCTGCCACGTCGCCTCGGCCTGCTCCAGCGCGCTCAGCGCGACGCGTCCATCCATCGCCGCGGCTTCCCGCGTTTGCTGCAGCTGCGCGCGAGCCTGTTGGAGATTCGCCTGCGCGATCAGCTCGTCGCCCTTGATCTTGCCGCCGGTGAGAATGGGGAGTGACGCGCTGATGCCGATCGTCCAGTTGATGCGCGCGTCGTTCAACTGAAAAACCAGCTGCGACGGGAAATACAACCGCTGGTAGCCGGATGTGATTTGCAGCGACGGGAGCCTTTCGCCCTTCGCGACGCGCAGCAGACCTTCCTGAGCACGCACGTTTTGCTCGATCTGACGCACCGCTGCCCGATCGGAAACGGTGGTATCGATGACCAGCGTCGCGACGGTGGCGGCCGCAGGCGACGTCGCGCGCGTGCTGCCGGCGTTCACCGCCGCGCGCACCGAGTTCGACGTCGCCGTCGAGTCGTCGAGGGGCGTCGTGAGGTCGAGCGCGCCGTCCATCGGCATGTTGAGCAATTGCTTAAGCCGGTAGTACGCGACCAATCGCTGGTTCCGCGCCTGTAGCACAACTGGCACCTGATTGTCATGCGTCACCTGCGCGCGGAGCAGATCGAACTCGGCCTGGTTGCCAACCTGTTTCGCGATCTTCGTCTGCTGCAGGATCTCGTTCGTCTGTGTGAGCGCGAGCTCCTGAATGGAGACGAGGCGATCGGCGAGCACCGCGTCGTAATACGCCTGCGTGACGTCGAGAGCGAGTTGCGCACGTTGCGCCGAGATCTCGATCGCAGCCGAGTTCAGCGTGGCGCTCGCCGCCTGATACTGGCCCGAGATGCGGCCGCCGGCGTAGATGTTCTGCGTGAAGCTCAGGCCGAACGTGTACTGATTCGGCGCGCCGAAGCCGACGCTCTGAAAGTTGAACCCGCCCGTCGCCGCCTGACACGTGCTCGCCTGGGCCAACGACGCCTGGATCTGCGCCTGCGACGCGCCGGCGGGAATCGACGGCGAGCAGACCGCCTGTGGCTTTGGCGTGCTCGACGTATCCGCGGGCGCACCGAAGCTGATCCCCTGGAACTGCGAGTTGAGCGTTCGTTGATAGATGCCGACCAGACTGAGCTGCGGCATGTACTGGCTCCGCGCCTGGTACTTCTGTCCTTCCGCCCTCGTTAGGCCGGCGCGCGCGACCTGCACCGAAACGCTTTGCAGCTCGGCGGTCTTGAGCGCGTCCTCGAGGGAGAGCCGGCGTCCCGCAACCGCCTGGTCTCGACGAACGGTGTCCTGCTGGGCTCCGAGAGGTCGCGGGGGGCGCGCCACGAGCGCGGCGAGCGCGCCGATGGCGGCGATGGTGACACCTCGGGTGTGGGTCCGAGTCATGAGCGTACGGTGATGATTGTGATACGCGAACGGCGTTATGCCGTCACGCGATGGTCATTCGCGTCATCCATGATCCTCGGTGGGGCGGCATCGCCCGCGCCTAACGCGCCAACGGCACGCAGGAACACGCTGACGTACTTCGCCGGCGCATCTTCCTCCGGCTGTGGGAACGCATGCGGCAATACGTCACGGCTGATCGCGTCCCCGAACATCGACGAGATGAACATGGAAACGGCGGTAGGTATGTCCGCGGTTTCATCCGCGAGTCCCTCCGTTTGCAGCCGCGTCGCGTACGCCGCGAGCGCCGTGGCCGCGCAGTTCGGCCCCTCGCACATCACGGTCGCCGCCTCGGGCCGCTCTTCGAGCTCGCCGAACGACTTCCGGATTATCGAGCGCCACTGCCGCATGTGCGCCAATAATGCCGCGCACCAGGCAGTCAGCTCCGACTGAGCGTCGCCCGGAACGTCGGGCAACGTCGGGACCGGCAGCGAGGCCGCATGCGACTGCATCATCGCCTCGAACAGCGCTGCCTTGGAGCCGAAGGTACGAAACAAGCTGACTTCATTGACGCCGGCTTCAATGGCGATGAGGCGCGTCGTCGCGCCGCGAAATCCGTGCTGCGCGTATACTCGCGCCGCCGCTTGCAGAATTCGTTCACGTGTATCCATGGCGGCGCATTCTAGTGGGCTCATTTGCTGAATGCAAGTAGTTACTTGCTTTCAATATTCAGGGCTTATCGATATGCCGCAGATATATCTGTTGCCATTTCGATATATCTCCGGATATATCGGAGCAGTCATCGCGCGAGTTTCAGCGCGATCGTAGAGCGCTGTGCGTAGAGCGAGATGCGCGGGCCCGGTGGTCGGTCTTTACGCAGCCGGTTCCGCGCGCCACGCTCCTCGCGTTCCAAATCCCGCGTCCCGCACCCCGCTCCGCGCTCCACGCCCAACGCAAACCGCCGTGCTCGCGCTCCTTACTCTCGTCTTCGTCGTCTCCGGCGCCGCGGGACTCATCTACGAGTCGATCTGGAGTCGCTACCTCAGCCTCCTTGTCGGCCACAGCGCGTACGCGCAGATCATTGTCCTCGTGATTTTCCTCGGCGGCATGTCGTTAGGCGCGCTCGTTGTTGGCCAGCGCTCCGAACGCCTCCGCCACCCGCTCATCTGGTACGCCGGCATCGAGGCCGCCGTCGGCATCATCGGCCTCGTCTTCAACGTCGCGTACATAGACATCTCCGATGCCGCCTATGACGTGATCTTCCCGGCGCTCGTCGGCGGCTGGACATTGGTCGTCGTGAAGTGGCTCATCGCCGCTCTGATGATCCTGCCGCAATCGATCCTGCTCGGCACCACCTTCCCGCTCATGAGTGCGGGCGCGATTCGTTTGCTGCGCGAACGATCTGGACGTGTGCTTGGCCTCCTGTACTTCGCGAACAGCCTCGGCGCGGCGTTCGGCGTGCTCCTCGCGGGGTTCGTTCTCCTCGACCACTTCGGGTTGCCGGGGACGTTGGTTACGGCCGCGTTCCTCAATTTCGTCGCCGCCGCGGCGGTCGCTTGGGGCTGGCGACTAACCCTGACTCGTCCGAGCGCCGTGCTGGCACCAACAACTGGTGGCGAAACGCGTAACGCGCTGCTCGGCAGCGCGGTGCCGACGCCGGTCAGGCTTCTCCTCACCGTCTCCTTCGGCACTGCCGTCGCGTCCTTCATGTACGAGATCGCCTGGATACGCATGCTCTCCCTCGTGCTCGGGAGCGCGACGCATTCATTCGAGCTGATGCTCTCGGCGTTCATTCTCGGGCTCGCGCTGGGGGCTTTCTGGATCCGCGGTCGCGCCGATCGGACGCGGAA
>DATEHJ010000586.1:0-6968 GCA_035279645.1 Gemmatimonadaceae bacterium | reverse complement strand
GGGTGAGGTGGAACTACACACCCCGAGTTTCGCGCTTCGCCTACATCGGAAGTATCAGGCAGTCCCTGTTTCCTTGTCGGGGAAGCCCCTTCGGCCTGTGTCTACGCCTGAGCCGGGGACAACACCACCTCGGCAGGGACGGAAAACGAGAAGGAAGCGCCCGCGCCCGGCGTGCTCTCCAGCCACATCCGCCCGCCATGTGCCTCGACGATACCCCTGGCAATGGAGAGGCCAAGCCCGGTCCCGCGTTTGTTCGCCGTGCGGCGCGACTGCCAATACCGATCGAACACGCGCGGCTGGTCCGCCAAGGGAATTCCCGGACCCGTATCCGTCACCGAGAACACGACGTTGCCCGCCTGCGCCTCGCCGACCACGGTGATCTGGCCGCCGTCCGGCGTGAACTTGAGCGCGTTGCGGACGAGATTCCCCAGTACTTGCACGATGCGCGATGCGTCGACATTCACCGGCGGCAGCCCCGCCGCGTTCGTCGTGACGCGGATGTTGCGACGCTCGGCCTCGAGCTCGAACATGCGCAGCGCCTGCGCCACGAGCGACGCGACCGACTCGCGATGCCGCTCGAGCGACAGACGCCCCGCTTCGATGCTCGCCACGTCGAGCAAATCCTGGATCAACCGATTCATCCATTCCGTGGATTGCACGATCGTAGTTAGCAAACTCTCTCGCTCCGCCGCGTCCTTTCCCCATTCATCGCGCAGTGCGCTCGCGCACATCGCGATCGCACTGATCGGGTTCCGCAGGTCGTGCGACACGACGCCGAGCACCTGATCGCGTCCCTCGGTCGCGCGCCGCGCCTCGCGATAGAGCCGCGCGTTCTCCAACGCGAGCGATGCGTGGGCCGCGAACTTCTCCGCGAGCGCGCGCGCGTCGGCGCCGTAGGGCGGGCGCCCGTCCCAGGCCAGGACCGTCACCGCGCCGAAGGTCCGCTCGCCAATCATGAGTGGCACGGCGAGGAGTGAGTGCACTCCGCGGCGTCGCCAACTCGTTAGGTCACCAGCATGCTCCTCGTGCGCTCCGAGCCACGCGTCGTCCACGGCTTCGACCAACTCGGACCGGCCGCGACGGATGGCGTCGACCGCCGGCGACAAGGAATCCCAGGTCAGCCCTTCGCCCGATAGGGCGGCGCGTCCGTTACTCTCTGACGCTTCGCCGTTCGCGACGCACCTAACGAACTTCGTCCCGTCCAGCACGTCCACCCAGCACGCGTCGCCGAGCATCGGCGTCGCGCAGTCGGCGACCGCCTGGAGCACGTCCTCGAACTCGAGCGACGCCGAGAGTCGCGCCGACGTGTCGGCGAGGAAGCGCTCGTTCTCCTGCGCGCGGCGCCGCTCCGTCATATCGCGCACGACGGCAGTGAACACGCGCCGCCCGCCCGGCAGATCCAGCTTCGAAATCGACGCCTCGGCGGGGAACTCGCTGCCGTCGCGACGACGCCCAGCAACTTCGCGTCGATGCCCCATTCGCCGCGACGTTTCGCTCGAACGGCCAAACTCGTTCACGTACGAGTCGTGGCGATCGTGAAAGCGCTGCGGGAGCAGCACGCTCAGCGGCTGGCCTAACGCGTCCGCCGCCGTCCAGGCAAACACTTCCTCGGCACCCTTGTTGAAGTGGATTATGCGATGCGCGTCGTCAACGGTGATAATCGCGTCGGCGGCAATTGCGAGAATGCTCGCGAACATCGCGTCCGATGCGTGGCGCTGCTCCTCCAAACGTTGGCGCTCGGCGAGCAACGTGCGAACGGCGCGCTGTCGGCTCAGCGAAAATGCGACGGCGGCAAGCGCGGCAAGGAGCACCGCCAGCCGAAGCCATCCTCCCTCGGTCGTGCCTTGCGAGAGATCACGGAGCGTGATGCCCAGCGGCACGAGGAGAACCGCGAGCGCGATGCCCAGCGCGATCGTGACGGAACGGATCTTCAGGTACGGCATTCAGGCGAAGGCAGGAGTGTGCGCTCGCCCTGCGAAATCACTACGACTTCGCGAGCAGCCCGAGCTTCAGCGCAAACTGCACGTAGTCGGAGCGATGAGCAATGCCGAGCTTCTCCTGGATCCGCTGCTTGTACGTGTCGACCGTTTTGGGACTGATGAACAGTTGCTCGCCGATCTCCGGTGCAGAATAGCCCTGCGCGACGAGTCGCAGCACGTTCTGCTCGCGCTCCGTGAGCTGGTCGAATCGCGCCTGCTCCGAATGCGCAGCCGCGCGCTTCGTGAGATTCTGCGCCAATACCCGCGCCGCCGCCGGCCGAACATACATGTCGCCCCGCGCGACCGCACGCACGGCGTCGACGAGCTCGCGATCCGCGACACTCTTGACGAGGTATCCCGCGGCGCCGGCCTCCACGAGCGGGACGAGATAGTCGTCCTCGAGATGCATGGTCAGCACGAGCACGCGGGCGCGGAGTCCCTTTTGCGTGATCTCCTTCGTCGCGGCGATGCCGTCGACGTCGGGCATCGTTAGGTCCATGACGATGACGTCCGGGTCGAGGCGCTCGGCCATCGCCACTGCCTCGCGACCATTTTGCGCTTCACCGATGACGTGAATGTCACGCGCCGCGCCGAGCACCGCCTTGAGACCGGTGCGCACCACGGTGTGGTCGTCCGCCAGCACGACGCGGATCTGGCCGTCACTCATTTCGCCACCCCGAGTTGTCGTTCGTTAGAAGATCGACCAACGGCACCGACGCCGAAACGTGCGTACCCGCGCCGAGCGTACTCGTGATGTCGAAGCGACCGCCGGCAAGCGAGACGCGCTCGCGCATCGTGAACAACCCCATCCCCGGCCGTCGCTGCTCGGCGTCTTCGACATCGAAGCCACGCCCGTCGTCGATCACGTCGAGGATTGCATCGTGACCGCGCACCGTTAGGCGAAGATCCACATGATTGGCTTGCGCGTGCTTGACGACGTTGTGCACGGCGGTCTGCGCGATACGATACAGCACCGACGCCGCCGTCGGCGGGATCGCGGCGCCATTCGTGTTCGACGCGATGTCGATCTCGACACCACTCACCTCCCCCACCTCGCGTCCCAACTTCTTGAGCGCCGCCTGCAGTCCGAGATCGTCGAGCACGCGCGGATGCACGGTGTGCGAGAGCAGCCGTACTTCTTCGAGCGTCGCCTTCGCCTGTTCGCGCATCTCGCCGAGTCGCTCAGCGAGCGCCGTATCGTTGCAGTCTCGCGTCGCGGCGCTGAGCTGAAGCACGAGCGCCGCCAACTGCTGGGCGGTAGAATCATGCAGCTCACGCGCGAGGCTTGCGCGCTCTCGGTCCCCGGCGTCGATCACTGCCGCCGCCAACGCCCGCATTCGCGTGCGATCGGCGACCAGCCCATCCAGCAAGAGGTTGAACGTCGTGCCGATGCGCTTCATGTCGTGATCGGCTACCGGAGAAAGGCCGACGCGGGCGCCGAAGTCTCCGCGCCACACTCGCGACGCCACCGTTTCGATACTCCTCAGCGGGAGCAGCGCGACGGCCGCAAGCACGCCGAACACAGCGATGGCAAGCGCGCACGCGACCAGCGTCGCGACGGGCGAGATGTTGCTCCGCAACAGCGAACCGAACGCGACGACAATCGCCAGCGCGAGCGCGTTGGCGCCGAGCAGCTTGATGACGAGGGGGATCCGCAGCGCGGTTGTTCTCATTGGCCGGTCTTCAAATCGTAACGTCACCCCGCGCCCGAGCTGCGGTCGCGTCGGAAGTACGGATCGTGCGGCGTGAGAGTTGACCGGCACCACGAATCACCATGACTGAAGATTTCGAAGTATGCGTGCCACTACGGGAATCGACCTTCGGGAAGCACCTGAAACTATGTAGGGGAATGTCTGACACGCTGTCGGTCGGCGTCCGATGGCGGCGTACTTCGACTAGTCCCAATTTGGCCAAGGCAGCCAAGGCTACCGCGGATCTTGCACGCTGAGGGATGAGGCATGACAAAACTGACGAAGCATCCCCATCGCACACCGACCTTCCGGGAATTGTCTCGGAGCGAGTGCGAGGATCTCCTGTTCCGGAATCAGGTCGGGCGCATCGCTTTCACCTTTCACGACCGAGTGGACGTCGAGCCAGTGCATTACGTCTTCTCGGACGGATGGCTTCACGGGCGCACGAGCCCCGGGACCAAAATCGCGACGCTCCTCCATAACCCGTGGGTCGCATTCGAGGTCGACGAGGTGGAGGGGATGTTCGATTGGCGAAGCGTGATCATCCATGGTGCGGTCCAGATCCCTGACGGCGACGGCTCTCCGTTGGATCGCGCCGCATACGCCTCGACTCTCGTCTTGATACGGGGGCTGGTTCCCGACACACTCGATGCCGAGGACCCGGCGCCGATGAGGCAGGTGCTCTTCAGAGTTCACGTCGATGAGATCACCGGACGCTCATCGAGCACCCGCGCGTCCGGCAGTGCGTTGAGCGTTGGGCACTGAGCGCTGGGCGTTCGGCGTTCGGCGTTCGGCGTTCGGCGTTCGGCCGCAGCGCTAATCCGCGCAACACGCGCCACGCTCAACGCGCCACGCTCAACGCGCCACGCTCAACGCTCAAACGCCCAACGCTCAAACGCCCAACGCCATCACGGCACGCCGGCAAGCATTCCGTCGATCGAATCGACCGTTGCCAGCTGCACGTCGAGCGTGTCGCCGAACCACTCGGCTGCGGAGCGCGCGACACGTTCCAGCGTCGCCGGCTCGTCGAGAAGGTGTCCAGCGTTAGGTAGCACCTCCAGACGGGCAGTCTCGGGGAGGAGCCAGAACGCGCCCCGGCTGGCGTTGATATGCGCCGAATCGCGGTCGCCAACGAGGAGCAATACCGAAGCGCGCACGCCGCGGAGCCGCGGCACCACAAGGTCGACTCGCGCCCCGCGGCAGACGACCGAACGGATGTTCGCGGATACGGACGCCGATGCGAGCGCCGCGCCCGCGCACAGCCCGCTTGCGAAGTAGCCGATCTCGAGGCCGCGGAAGACGAGGCGCGCCCTCACCCATTGGGTCACCTTGATGAGTCGCGTCGCAAGCAAGCTCTGATGAAAGCGCAGCGCCGACGACTCCGCATCTTCGGCAGCTTCGTTAGGCGTGAGCAGATCGACGACGAGCGTGCCGAAGCCGGCGTCGGCTAGGCGGCGCGCGATGAACGTATTGGTGGCGTCGTACACGCGATCGCCATCGCCGTTCGCGATGATCACCAGACCACGCGCGTGCTCGCTGAGACTCAGGCGTCCGTGCAGATACGCCGCATCGATTGGGATCAACACGCCCATGTCGTCGGCGACATACGGATACAACGCGGTCGTTGACATAATGCCCCCAAGTTTCGCGCCGACCGGGCCAATCCCGGCGGTGTCTGACTACCGGGCAAATTGGCATTGGCCGACGGACCACAAAGTCGGGGGAATACTGGAATCGGTGTCGGGGACTTCACTCGGATCGCATGATCCCGTGGCTTCCTCGCATGAAGCTCCCGCGTTGGCCGATGAGGTCGATCCCGGCCGACATGAGGCTGAACAGGACGACCACGCCGCTGAATCGCTTGGCGAAGCGCGCCAGCGCGGCGCCCCAGTTGAGTCGATAGGCGCCGTAAGCACGCTGCGCGGCTTTCCCCATCTTCTCCCAGCCGGAAGACACGAGCTCCACGCGGGTGCCCGCGCCCTCGGGGAGAAAGCGCACCTCGATCTGCTGCGCGTCGGACTCTTCGAGCGAAGGGTGGAAGGTGAACGCCACGCGATTCGGTGCGTCGTACACCGTGACTTTCCCCCAGAGAAAGCTCGTGCCGTCGTAATGCTCCTCGTAGATCCTGCCACCGACGCGACACTCGAACACGATGCGCTTCACGCGCTTGCCGCCGATCGAGTGCGAGTAACGTGGCCACCAGGTAGTGAAGCCCGCCGTGAATCGCTCGAATGCGGCTTGCTGATTCCAAGGCACGGAAATCGACCGACGAATTGGCTCCGGAAACTTGGATTCGCTCGCCATCAGCGTGTCCTCCTCTTGGACTTGCGAGTGGTGTTCGGCACTTCGTCGTCGGACGCCGCGTACGCGGCCAGAACGTCGTCCCACAGCGACTCGACATATTGCCGCAATTCCGCGAGCCCCTCGCGTGACGCACTATAGAAGCGCCGCGTGCCGTCGCGTTGGTCGGTGACGAGGCGCGCCTCCCGCAGCACCTGCAGATGCTGGGACACGCTCGGTTGACGAATCGCGACGATGTCGGCGAGCTCGCCGACCGTGTGGGGACGACTCCGTAATCGCTCGAAGATCATGCGCCGCGTCGGGTCGGCGAGGGCAACGAGGACTTGGGTATAGGCCATGCCTTATATAGGCGTATACCTATGGATCTGTCAACGCCCTCAACCGTTCTTTCTCGTAACGTGGATTCCCTGACCTTTGTGCGCTTTTCGCCGACTGATCGGCGCGTCGGGATCGTGCATCGTTTTCGGTAACGGCCATCCAGTCGGAGCAGTCATGTATCGCTCGCTGCTCGTCCCGCTCGACGGTTCGACGTTCGCTGAACAAGCCCTTCCGCTGGCGGGCGCAATTCTCCAGCGCGGAAAGGCGTCGCTGACGCTCGTGCGAGTGCACCGGCCGCTCCCGGCCGGTGAGATTGCCGTCACGGGACTCTGGGACGGCGATCAACGAGAGTCGGAAGGCGCGTACCTCGCACGCGTCGCCGAGCGAATGTCAGAATGTTTTAAAGCAAAGGTGGCAACGGCGCTGCTCGAGGCACCCGTCATTGGCGCGCTCTGCGAGTATGTGCGGGAGCACTCCATCGATCTGGTCGTCATGTCCACCCATGGCCGCACCGGCGTGCGTCGCGCGTGGCTCGGCAGCGTCGCCGACGGCATCGCGCGAAATGTCTCCGTGCCCGTCCTCATGGTGCGCCCTCAGGACGAAACGGACGACCGCGACACTCGGCGCCTATTCGAGCGTATGCTCGTCCCACTCGACGGCTCGCGATTGTCGGAGTCAA
>DATEHJ010000585.1:0-8584 GCA_035279645.1 Gemmatimonadaceae bacterium | reverse complement strand
TGGCAACGCGCGCGGCATACATGCTTCCGCCAAACGTCGAACGCCGCCACCCGATTGCTTCCGGCACGCCGAGTTTCGCCTCGCGCGCGAGATCCGTCAACCGCGACAGCGATATCGGAAACGGAACCCACCGGCTCGGCGACCGATTCTCGTACTCGACGACGACGATTCTCCCAGCGCTCGCCAGCCTGACCGCGATGTGGCGCAGCACATCCGCTTGCACACGTGCGTCGACGAAATGAAGCGCGTTGGCGAGGAGCACTCCGTCGAGCGGTGGTACGTCGAGCGGCTCTGTGAGATCTCCACGCCTCACGACGATGGGCGCGGCGCCATCCTCCGGATGCGTCGCGAGCGCTTCGAGTGTGCGCACGGCCGACGCGTCCCGGTCCACGGCGTAAATCACTCCGAGCGATCCAGTGAGCCGAGCGAGGGCGATGGTGAAGGTGCCTGTCCCCGCGCCTAAATCCGCCCAGCGCTCACCGCTGTGAACGCCGTGCGCGATCAGCTTCGCGGCATCGCGCGAATCCACTCACGCCGGACGGGTTGGCAGCGCCGCGCGTCGCGCCTCGGCGGAGCGGAGAAAGCCGTCGGGGTCGTCCAACCTGAGCGCCACGCGCTGCACATCGCGGCGCAACCCCGCCATGATGCGGACACGACGGATCGCATCCAGCACGATCACTACGTTAGGCGTCGCCGGCTTCGTGAGGTTGAGAAAGTCGCGCCCCTGATTCGTTCCCGGCGTCGGCAGATCGCGGAAGGTGGGCTTGAACGTGCGCGCGACGTTCGCCAGCGGGATGGAGATGTCGAATCGCCGTCCAATGCGCAGCCGCAAGCTGTCGTCGGCGACACGGACGACTCCCGAGCCGAGCGCGCGATAGTCGCGGGCCAGCCAGAGGAGCGCGTAGAGGCTCAAGAGCGTGAACGTCCAGGCCACGCGTGGATGGTGCGCCGCGACGGCGAAGTGCACCGCCACCGACTCGATGACCACAACCGCGCCGAATGCGGCCGTGATCGCGCTGGAGCGCGCCGAGCGATAAGTGAATTCTGAATTGTTGCTCATCGCCTGAGCGTGGGGCCGATCCCAAGTCCTTACGAGTCGGTGCTGGCCTCGGGTAACATGAGAGTAAACACCGACCCTATCCCTTCGGCACTGCGCACGCGGAGGTCGCCGCCCATTCCGCGGGCCAAGTCGCGGCTGATCGATAGTCCGAGTCCCGTGCCCTCGACCGTTCGAATGAGGCTCCGCTGCACCTGGACGAACGGGTCGAAGATCGTCTCCTGCTTGTCGCGAGCGACGCCAATGCCCGAATCCGAGACGCGAAGATAGACGAATCCTGGAGGCGCCTCGCCAGCGGCGCGCTTGCCGATGTCGACGAGAATGCGTCCACCCCCGTCGGTGAACTTGATCGAGTTGGAGAGCAGGTTCAGGAGGATCTGGTGGAGCTTCTCGCGATCGGCGCGGGCACTTACCGATGAGGAAACGCGGATCTCGCGCGACAGGCCCTTGGCGCGAAGCTGCGGTTCGATCATCGTCATCACGTCCGCGACGGCCTCGGCGACCGAGACCTCCTCGAGGCGATACTCGATTCGCCCGGCCTCGATCTTCGCGAAGTTCAGGATGTCATTGATCAGCGCGAGGAGATATTGCTCGCTCCGCTGCACGCGATCGAGCACGGCGCGTTGGGCATCGGTCACGGGACCGTGAATGCCCATGTCGAGCAGCTGTGCGTAGCCGGCAATTGCATTCAGCGGCGTGCGCAACTCGTGACTCATCGCCGCCAGGAAATCACTCTTGGCGCGGTTGGCGTGCTGCGCTGCCGCGCGCTCGCTCTCCGCGCCAGCGCGCGCGTACTCCGCGTCGCGGCGCGCGTTGGTCAACTCCGTCACGTCCACCCCGTGCAAGAAGACACCGGCGATGCTGCCGTCGTCTGCTCGCATCGGCTGAAACACCACGTTGAAGAAATGCTCCTCGGGTATGCCGTCGCCATCGAGATCCGCTACCACGCGCAGGGGATCGCCGAGGTGCGGTGTGCCCGTTCGGTAAACATGATCGAGGAACTCGGAAATGGGCTGCCCCACGAGCTCGGGCGAAGCCTCCCGAACGGGCTTGCCGATAATCGCTTGACGCCCGACGAGCGCGAGGTAGCTGGCGTTCGCAATGTCGTACGTGTGCTCGGGCCCGAGAAAGACGGCTATAGCCGCGGGGGCAAGCGCGAACAGCTCGCGAAAGCGCGCACGCTCGGCCTCGACTGCCGAGAGCAGCCGCTGTCGCGCCGCCGCCTGTTCTCGCTCGGCGGCAAGCTGCCGTGTGCGTCGAAGATGTCGTCCGACGCGCTCGACGAGCTCGCGCGCGGCGAACGGCTTTACGACATAGTCGTCGGCGCCGGCGCGCATCCCCTCCACTCGTGCCTCCTCGCCGGCGCGGGCCGAGAGCAGGATGACGGTCGTGGAGCGCGTACGCTCGTCTTCGCGCAGCATTCGAAGCAGCTCGAAGCCGTCGATGCCCGGCATCATCACGTCCGTCAGGACGAGATCGGGCGGGCTTCGGCGCGCGGCTTGGAGCGCACTGCGACCATCGGCGACGGCCTCGACCGACCAACCGCGAGCGCGAAGCAGCCGTGCGAGATATTCGCGCATGTCCGCATTGTCATCGGCGAGGAGAATGTGCGGATGCGCTAGCGATGCCTCGCCATCTTGATCCGGCGCGGCGACATCCCTTTCCAACGTCTGAGTAGTTGTCAGCCATCCCCTACTCTCTTCGACGTACGCGTTTGCGCCGATGGGCCGAGACGACGCGCTCGCCGCGCGCACGTGGTCCGCCGGAAGGTGCGTCGCGCCTCCGGGCAGCGATACGGTGAATGTCGTGCCGACGCCGATCTCGCTCTCGACGCGGATCGTGCCTCCATGCAGCCTAACGAGCTCCTGCACGAGGGCGAGCCCGATTCCCGTCCCCTCGTGCGTACGGCTGCGCGCGTTCGGAACGCGGTGGAATCGCTCGAAGATTTTCGACCGGTGCTCTGGTGCGATGCCGACCCCAGTGTCGCGTATCTCCAGCGCGACCGAGCTGTCGCACGAGGTGACGCGGACAGCGATCTCGCCGTCGAAGGTGTGCTTCAAGGCATTCGAGAGAAGATTCAAAACGATCTTCTCCCACATGTCGCGGTCGACGTACACAGGAGTGATCCCCGCCGGGAGCGGCGGCGTGTCCACGACCAGGCGAAGCCCCGCTCGCTCGACCGCGGAACGAAAGCTCGACGCCAGTTCCGCCGTATACGCGGCCACGTCTGTCGCCTCGTATGCCGCCTCGAGCCGCCCACTCTGAATGCGAGCGAAGTCGAGCAGCGTATTCACGAGCTTCAGCAGCCGCAATGCGTTGCGATGAGCAAGTTCTAAATCATCGCGCGCTGCCTCCGGCACGCCACCGACCGCTGACAGCGCATGCTCCAACGGGCCGAGCATGAGCGTGAGCGGCGTTCGGAACTCGTGACTGACGTTCGCGAAGAACGCCGTCTTGGCGCGATCGAGCTCGGCGAGCGCCTCTACGTTCTGGCGTTCCGCCTCGTACGCGCGCGCGTTGCCGATCGCCGTCGCGATCCGCGTCGTCAGCAGCTCGACAAACGCCAGGTACTGTTCATCGAGCGCGAGGCGCGCACTCACGCCGACGACGAGGGCGCCCGCCGGCCGATGCGCGTGCGAGGACGCGATCGGAAGGACGACCGCCGTGTGAGGCGCGTCGGACCACGGCCCGTGCGGAACATCCGCGAATCGCGAAGAGAGCGTCTCGACGATTTGCGCCGACTCCGAACGGATCGCTTCACGAATCGGCCACTCGTCGAGGCGGGCGGCTCCATCGAGCGCGATCGTGACAGGGCTGATCGGTCTTCCCGCCTCCGTCCCCGAAGCACCCGCGAGCCGCGCGGTTTTCTGTTCGCCATCGACGAGATAAAGCAATGCGAATGGGACGTCCCGCTCGTGACGCGCGAGAACATCGGCGGCAGCGGCGCAGGCAGCTTCTGCAGTTTGAGCGCCGGTGAGAGACTGTCCGCCGAGATCGCGCAGCACAGAGACCCGACGCTCCGCGACCACCTTCTGTGTGATCTCGTGCACCGTGGCAATCACCCCTCCAATTCCGCGAGGGGCGGTGTCGTCTGGGACTGGACTATACGCGATTGTGAAGTGCGACTCCTCGAGGAAGCCGTGACGCTCCACCTCGAGCAGGATGTCCTCCATCCAGGTCGCCGGACCACCGTGGAACGGGGTGTCGATCAGCGGACCAATGATGTGATAGATCTCCGACCAGCACTCCCGCACTGGCTGTCCCAAGCCGCTCGGATGCTTCACGCCGAGCACCGGGCGATAGGCGTCGTTATACAGCTGGATGTAGTCCGGTCCCCACCAGAGGAGCATCGGGAACCGATTCGCGAGCATGATGCTGACCATCGTCTTGAGGCTCGGCGACCAGCTCTCGATTGGCCCGATGGGTGTGCGACTCCAGTCGAAGGACCGGATGCGCACGCTCATCTCGCCGCCGTCAGGCAGCATCAGCGATGGCCCAGTGGTTCGTGACGTCAGTAGAGAATCACGATCCGACATAGCCTGTCTTGTCTCGATACCGGAGCTCATAGCGTGGTTCGCAATCGCGGCCCTCCGAGAACCGCAATTGAAATGTTAGCAAAGGTTTCCGCCACACTCTTGCAAGTGTGGCGTGCCGACTGCCTGGCTGCCAATCCGCCGATTCCGCAAATTTGAACCGAGAGCAGCACTCAGTGTGCTTCCACTTTTGCGAAAGGCATGCCGGCGTGAGCAACGGTTCCGATCGGGTCACCCGGGTGACAGATTGCCACAACTCGTCTTTCCTGGGGATTCCATGCGCGGCGCGTGCGTCTTCGTTGGTCTGGGCGTTCTCTCCCTCTCATGCCTCGGCGCTAGCGCCTTGGCGCAGACCGGGCGTCCGGGTGGGGGCGCGCGTGGCGGGAGGCCCATCACGACCATCCAGCAGGGGGAGAGCTGCCCGGAGGGAACGACGGAGGTCCGCCCACGCAATTGCATGGCGCCAGACCTCCCGGCGCCGACCATTCTCGATTATCGGCCGCGGTCGACGCTCGTCACGCCGACGCATCTCGTTAGGCGCTCGAAATATCCGGCGATCGACTTCCACGGCCACCCGGAGGGGCTCCTCGACTCGAGCGAAGGGCTGGCGACGCTCGGCGCGGCCATGGACAGCCTCAACGTCCGCATCATGGTCGCGGCGGACAACATCAGCGGCGATCGATTGAAGCGCGTCGTCGCCACGATCAATGCTTCGCCGCTTATGAAGGACCGCGTCCGCGTCCTCGCCGGCATCGACTTTCGGAACGTCGGGCCTGGTTGGGCCGAGAAAGCGGTCGCGCAGCTCCAGGCCGACCTCGCTGCCGGCGCCGTGGGCGTTGGCGAGATCTCGAAGAGCTTCGGCCTAACGATCAAGAAGCCCGACGGGTCGCGTCTCAAGCTCGACGACCCGGAGCTCGATCCGCTCTGGGACGCCTGCGCGCGCCTCGGGATTCCGGTGTTCATTCACACCGCCGATCCGGAGCAGTTCTTCGAGCCGATCGACTTAGCCAACGAGCGCTGGCTCGAGCTCGCGCTCTTTCCCGGGCGTCGCTATCCACCCGATCGCTTTCCCCGCTTCGAGGAGTTGATGACGGAGCGGGACAAACTGTTCCGAAAGCATCCACGGACGACCTTCGTCGCCGCGCACCTGGGTTGGCAGGCCAATGATCTCGGCCGGCTCGGCAAGCTGTTGTCGGAGATGCCTAACGTTTACACCGAAGTCGGGGCGGTGCTTTACGACATCGGCCGCCAGCCGCGCGCCGCGCACGATTTCTTCGTCAAATACCAGGACCGCATCTTGTTCGGGAAGGACTCATTCCAGCCCGACGAGTATCCGTACTACTGGCGCGTCTTCGAGACGCACGACGAGTACTTCGACTACTACCGGAACTATCACGCCTTCTGGAAGCTGTACGGCATCGATCTCCCCGACTCGGTGTTGAAGAAGGTGTATTACGGAAACGCCGAGAAGATCACGCGCGGAATTCCGCGGTAGGAGCGGGCGCAGCGCGCTACAGGCCGCTGGCCCAACTCTCGCAGTGGTGCCCATCAACCGGTAGGCTTCCGGTCCCTCGACTCCATACTAGGCATGTCTCGGCCCCAGTCACGGGTCGCGGATTCCTAGCCCCTATAGAGGACCTCACTCGTGACATCGGTTGCGGAAGTTTCCATCGCTCGCATTCTCAAGAGCTACGAAGGCCCCGTTCTCGACGAGTGGCTGCGCGACCAAATGGCCGCGTTCCGGCAGGGAGGCCGCATCTCCGAGAGGGAACTCCGGTCTCAATCGACCGAGTTCCTTTCGCTTCTCCAAGTGGCGATACAGAGTGGTGATGTCGACGTCATGTCGCCCTCGTACGGCCACGTGCGCGACATGCTCGGTGATCTGTCGCGATCGCGAGCCATTCAGGGTTACTCACCGTCCGAGACGGCGACCTTTGTGCTGTCGCTCAAGCGCCCAGTCTTTGTGAGGCTGCGGCAGGAATTCGGGAACGACGCACAAGCGCTCGCTGATGCGAGCTGGTCGGTAACCGAGCTCCTCGACCAACTCGCCCTCTACACGACCGAGGTCTATCAGAAAGGTCGCGAAGAGATGATCGCACGGCAGCAAGAGGAGCTGCTCGAGCTCTCGACGCCGGTCGTCAAGCTCTGGGACGGTGTTCTCGCTCTCCCAATGATCGGGACGCTCGATAGCGCGCGGACGCAGGTGGTGATGGAGTCTCTGCTGCAGCGCATCGTGGAGACGGGGGCGGAGATCGCCATCATCGACATCACCGGTGTCCCGACGGTCGACACGCTCACCGCCCAACACCTGCTCAAGACGGTGACGGCAGCGCGACTCATGGGTGCCGACTGCATCATCAGCGGCATCCGTCCACAGATCGCGCAGACGATCGTTCACCTCGGCGTCGATCTCGCTGGCGTCTCCACCAAAGCAACCCTGGCTGACGCATTCCGTCTCGCGTTGAGCAAAACGGGTCAGAGCGTCAACGGTTCGCGCGCGCCGCGCAGCTGATCCGAGCCATGGAACGGATACCGATTCTCAAAATGGGCGAGTTCCTCCTGGTCACCATCCAGGTGGATATGCACGATCGACTCGCCGTCCAGCTTCAAGACGATCTCACCCAACGCGTCAGCGACACCGGAGCGCTGGGGGTGCTCATCGACATCTCGTCGCTCGAGATCGTCGACTCGTTCATCGGCCGGATGATCGCGAACATCGCCGCCATGGCACGCGTGCTGGACGCACAGACGGTGGTCGTCGGCATGCAGCCCGCCGTCGCGATCACGCTCGTCGAATTGGGCCTTACGCTTCCTGGCGTCCGCACGGCCCTGAATGTCGAGAAGGGAATGGCTCTGCTACAAAGGTCGGTTGCAATCGCTAGGGACTTTGCGACATCAATCCTCCCTTCCGATCGAGATGCAGGTGCGGCGGACTGAGACGCTGGAGCTTCGCTCCAGCGCCGACATCGTAATGGCACGACAAACAGTTCGCACTTGGTGCATTGCCGTGGGCTTCACTCTCGTCGATCAGACCAAGATGGTCACGGCGGCGAGCGAGCTCGCTAGAAACACCGTGGATTACGGGTTAGGCGGAACGGTTCAGCTCGAGCAGTTGGAGAATGGATCGCGAAAGGGGCTGAGGCTCAGCTTCGAGGACGCCGGGCCCGGAATCAGCGACGTCGAGCGTGCGCTGAAAGACGGCTATACCAGTGGGAGGGGGCTTGGCCTCGGGCTGGGCGGCGCACGCCGTCTGGTGAACGAATTCGAGATAGCTTCACGAGTTGGAGAGGGCACGCGAGTCGTGATCACCAGATGGAAGTAGTCGGGGACCGAGGAGACGGCGTGAGCCGAACGCTCGCCATGCGGATCGGCGATCCAAGCCAGGTGGGCGAGGTGAGACGAGCGGCAACCAAGCTCGCTGCCGACGTTGGCCTCGACGATGTCGCGACGGGCCGCGTTGCGCTCATCGCCACCGAGCTCGGGACGAACATTCTCAAGCACGCGCAGCGCGGCGAGATCATGCTCCGCTCGAGCAATGGTCAGCTCGCGGGCGGCGTCGAGCTCGTCGCAATCGATTCCGGTCCAGGGATCTCCAATCTCGATCGGGCGTTGCAAGACGGATTCTCCACCGCCGGCAGCAGCGGCACCGGGCTGGGTGCGCTCGGGCGATTGGCAACCACCTTCGACGTGTTCAGCGGCGCCGGGCGCGGCACCGTCTTCGTGGCCCGAGTGGCGCCGAGCACGAAGCACATTCCGCGGGCGCTCGAGGTGGGCGTGATCCAGGTTCCCAAGGGGCAGGAGCCGGTATGTGGCGACGACTGGAGCCTAACAACGCACGGCTCCGGATCGTCGCTCCTCGTCGTCGCCGACGGCTTGGGTCACGGAATGGCGGCCGCCGACGCATCCAGGATGGCGTCGCGTGTTGCGGCCGAGCGCCCTGAAGAGGGCGCCGCCGAAACCATCACCGCGATCCACGGAGCCCTTCGAAGCACAC
>DATEHJ010000584.1:0-5802 GCA_035279645.1 Gemmatimonadaceae bacterium | reverse complement strand
CGGATGGAAGAAAGGACAGCAGCCCGAACCGGCGTCGATCGCGCGCAAGCGGGAGAGCTTCAAGGCCGCGCTCGCCGCGGGCGTGACGATCGTCAACGGCAGCGACGTCGGCGTCTTCACGCACGGCGACAACGCGCGCGAGCTCGAGCTGATGGTGAATTACGGAATGTCGCCCGTGCAAGCGCTCCGCGCGGCGACGTCGACCAATGCAAAGATGCTACGCTGGGACAACCGCGTCGGCTCGGTGAAGACCGGTCTGCTGGCGGATCTGATCGCCGTGCAAGGCGACCCGACTCGAGACATCTCGGCGACTCGTCGCGTGCAGTTCGTGATGAAAAGCGGTGTCGTCTACAAGCAAGGCGGGTCGGAGGTGAAGGAGCACGCCGAGTAGCGGCCAGAGGGCGCGAGGGCCGGGGCCGCCGCCCCGACCCTCGGTTCTGCCTCTACGCCGCCTTCGCTTCAGTCGGCGTCGGAGCGGGAGGTGTCGTCGAAGCAGGAATCGTCGCCTCGATCGGCACCACCTTCCCCTTCCCGATCCGCTTGGCCGACTTCCACGCTGCCAAGAGTTTCGGATCATCCCCGGCCGCACTCTTGACCTGCGCGTCCAGGAACCGCACCACCAAGTGCGCTCGCGTGGCGGTGGATTTGAGTCCGTCCCGCGCCGCCGCCTTACTCGCGATGCTCTTGCCCCGCGCGTCGATCGACGCACGCACCGCTGCCGCCGCCGCCAACAGCGCGTCGACGAAGTTCTCCGCACGACCATTCCCCACGAACACCTGCTGATAGCCTCTCGCTGCCTCGGCCATCGCGGTCGCGTCCTGCACCAGCACCGCGGCCTTCACATCGAGCTTCGGCAGTTGGAGCGCTTTGAAGCCCGGCACATCGCGCAGATGCGCGGCGGCGATCGTCGCAACGGGCCGCATGTGATGGTTCACGAGGTCGCGCCGCAGCACTGCCTGAGTCGCCGTCTGGCTCTTGGCGTTCAGCGTGTTGCTCGCCTGCGCGGTCTCGTTACTCCGCATGTCCTCTACGAGCTGGTCGAGCTCCTTCCGCGCTGCCGCCGCGTTCGCGGCGAACAGCGGCACCGCGAACTCGTCCAGGAACTGCTGGACGCGCCGCAGCATGTCGAACTTCCGAATCTGTTGAGCCCTCATAGTTGCCCCCCTCCCGAGGGGTGAGAACCAGGTTGGACGCCTGTCGTTATGCGATACGCCCGCCTTCGCTGCGCGCGGCGAAGACTCGGGGCACCTCACCGCCGGCGTCGTGCGCGTCGACGTGCCCCTGTACTAGGGAGAACGCGGCGCGCCGAAAAGTCGCCAGTCCGTCCGCTGAAATGCGTCCAGCGTCCACGCGCAACTCGCGGTCGCCTCGCGGGAAGTCGCGGTCGTGTCGAGGGAAGTCGCGGTCGTGTCGTGGGAAGCCGCGGTCGTGTCGTGGGAAGCCGCGGTCGTGTCGTAGGAAGCCGCGGTCGTGTCATTGGAAACCGCGGTCGCCTCATGTGAAGCGACGGTCGTGTCGTGGGAAGCCACGGTCGCCAAGCAAATTGTACCCGTCGCCTGCCGACCAACCAGCGTGACACACCACTGTTGCGTCGGTCGTGTTCCAGTTTGTCGCGGTGCACTCGCTTGGAGAGCGCGTCGCCTTCGAGTTTGCGCGCGTCGCCTCCTGCAATGCGGCCGTCGCCGTCGCTTTTGTTACGGTCGCCTAACAGGTTGTCGCGGTCGCCTCACGATTTGATAGGTGACACTACCTATGCGGCATCGGCGCCGGCGTTTTTGCCGCGGTCGCCCTCGAGGGCGGAACGGTCGCCTTCAAGGGTGGAACGGTCGCCTCTTTTGTCACACGCGCGGCGCAGGCGCGCGAGAACGTGGCGCTCGCGAAGGTCCTCGATGCGATCGTACCAGAACGAGCGATCGACGTCGGTGAAGTCGTCGGCATCATCCTCCAACAGGTAGCGCAGCGAGCGGAATGCGGCCTGAAGGTGCTTGTCGTAGGTGTACACACTGATGCCGAGTCGTCGCGCGATCTCGGCTCGTTTGTGTCCTTCGACGAGGGTTTCGAGAATGACCTGTTGCTGCATCGGCGGCAGCTCGGACACGTGACGGCGAAGGATCTCATCGAGCTGCTGTGTGTTGCCGCGCTCCTCGGCGGGCGCGGGCGCGTCGTACTGACCGTCGTCATTCCGCGCGAAGACCCGATCGAGCGAGCGGTCGGCGACCTTGCGTCCGCCGCCGACCGGCTCCCGCACCATGCCCCAATGCGAGTGAGTAGGGTATTCGGGGCGCTCGGGATCGCGGACGCAGTCGATGGCGTGGTTCCGGACGATGGCGAGATACCGGCCCCGGAGCTCCTCCTCAGTCTTCGGGAACGGCCGACTCTTCGGCGGTTGCAATGATTCAATGAAGAGAGCGGCCGCGCTGTGGACGACGTCGCCGACGGCATGTCGCAAGACGAATCGACGCGCCATACGGCGCGCGGCGTCGAGATTGGCGACGATGCCATCCCAGAACGCCGAGACCTGTGCCTCGCTGAGCGACCGCGAGGTCGAGTCTACGGCACCGGCAGTTGCAACTTCGGCAGAGTTGCTCATCCGGACCGCCTGGCGTGTGAAAGAGTGAAGAGCCTACACAAAGCCTCGCACTATAGGAACGCCGGGAATCAAAAAGTCGCCAGTCAGCCTCGATCCTGCCAGCCCTCTATTGCCTCACAATTCCCGGCTCGCTCGTCTCGGCTCGCTCTTCGAGTAGTTGCGTGCGTTCAGCTGTTCTCGACCTGGCCGATGCCGACAACCCGAACGTCACCGGGCCGAGCGCAATGGCCACAGCCGTTCCGATCAATGCCGGGAGGCCATACTCACCGTCCCGGAAGGAGAGATAGATCACGAGCAGCAGCACGAGCATCGGCAGCGTCGCGAGGGCGGCGACGGCGTTCGCCCCGACAGGAATCCGAAAAGCGCCGCGGAGCGTGGGCTCGCGGCGACGCAGCATGACGAGCGACGCGAACTCCAGAGACAGCGCCAGCGAATAGAGCAACACGTCGGCGACGACGAGGCTGCCGAAGGGAATGAGCACGAACGCGGAGTAGACGACAGCGGAGACGAGCACCGCGTTCCGCGGCGTCCCATTGCGATCGGTTCGCGCGAGGACCTTAGGCAGATAGCCGTCGTCGGCGATCACAAAGGGGACGCGCGAATACGAAAGCAACAACGCGTTGAAGAGCGCGATCGCGCTCACCATCCCCGCGGCCGCAATCCACATTGCGAGCGGGCGCCCGAAGGCGCCGGCGGCATTGCGCGCGATGTCCGGCCAACCGCCTTCCGTCCAGGTATGCCAGTCGGTCGCGCCTAACGCGGGTAAGAGGGGTACGAAGTAACCGAGCGCGACGAGGGGCAGCGCGAAAGCCAGCGCGCGCGGATACGTCCGCGTCGCGTCGCGGACCTCACCCTGCGCGGTGGACGCGTTGTCCCAGCCGATGTAGTTCCAGAGCGCGATGGAGAGACCGACCGCGAGGCCGTTGACACCGGTACGCCCCGGCGCGGCGAATGGCACCCACGGCGTGTGCGTCATCTGCGGCAAAGACGCGATGGCGAGAAGGAGAAAGCCGAGAATGATGAAGGATCCGGCGATGATCGACGCGCGTCCGACGCGCAGCGCGCCACGGAGATTGATCGCCGTCGCGACCCAGATGACGAGGAGCGCGATGATCCAGCGCGCGGTCGTACCTAACGACGGAACGAAGTAGGCCAGGTACTGGTTGAACAGCACCGGATAGATCGCCATGTCGACGAGCGAGTACATCCAGGTCAGCCAACCGTTCTGGTACGCCCAGAAGGGGCCGAACGCCCGCTGCACCCACCGGTAGTAACCGCCCTCGAGCGGGAGCATGCTCGCGAGCTCGCCGACGATCAGCACTTCGGGGATCGAGTAGACCAGTGGCACGAGGAGGAGAATGAGGAGCGCGAGCCCTGGCCCCACTTCGCGCACGAGCGTCTCCGTCGTGAACGCGCCACCCGACGTGCTGAAATAGAGAATGAAGACCAGCGGCAGCGTCGTGAGGGTGCGCTTGAGCATGGGCAGTAGGTTACAACACAAATGGCCTCGCGACGACCCAACATCCCACCTGAGAGATCGGAGCGCCTGACTTGGCGCGAGCGGTTCGCGGCCATGCGGTACGTTCCGGCACTGCTCGCGCTGGTGTGGGAGACAGATCGCCTGCTCACATTCGCGACCGCGGTGCTTCGCATTGTCCGGGCGTTCGTCCCCGTCGCCACGCTGTGGATCGGAAAGTTGATCATCGACGAGGTGATTCGAGCGCGATCTGCTGGTCCCGACTGGAGTCGCCTCGCGCTCCTCGTCGGCATCGAGCTCGCGATCGCCGTCGGCAGCGACGCGCTCGGTCGTGGGTCCCAGCTCGTCGAAGGATTGCTCGGCGACCTCTTTACGAACCGGATGAGCATCCAGCTCATGGAGCACGCCGCCACGCTCGACCTCGCCCAGTTCGAGGATCCGGAGTTCTACGACCACCTCGAGCGCGCGCGACGCAACACAACGGGAAGAATCGGCCTTCTGGCTCAGGTGCTTTCACTCGCACAGGACGCACTGACGCTTGCGACGCTGAGCGCCGCGCTTCTCGCCTTCAGCGTTTGGCTCTTCCTTCTCCTCGTCCTCGCGACACTCCCGAGCTTCGTTGGCGAGGCGCACTTCGCGTCGCTGCAGTATTCCCTGCTCTTTCGGCGAACGCCCGAGCGCCGGCAGCTCGACTATCTGCGCTACGTTGGCGCAAGTGTCGAGACGGCGAAGGAAGTCCAGATCTTCGGCCTCGCGCCGTGGCTCATCGGCCGCTATCGGCTTCTCTCGGACCTTTTTTACGATGAGAACAGGGTTCTCTCGTACAAACGCGCGGGCGTCGGCGCCTTGCTCTCTCTCCTCGGCACCGCCGGCTACTACGCGGCGTATGCGCTGATGCTCATCCGTGCCGTGCGAGGAACGATCAGCGTCGGCACGCTGACCTTCCTCGCCGGCTCGTTCTCGCGCGGACGCAGTTCGATTCAGAGTCTTTTGTTGGGAGTGAGCGCTGTTGCCGAGCAGGCGCTCTATCTCAAGGACCTCTTCACCTTCTTCGAGATGAAGCCGAACATCACGGCGCGGCCCGGCGCGCCGCCGGTACCGCGCCCGATCCGCGACGGTTTCGTCTTCGAGGACGTCGGCTTCGCCTATCCTGGCAGCGACCGCTGGGCCGTTAGGCACGTTTCACTGCAGCTGCGACCAGGAGAGCGCGTCGCCCTGGTCGGCCTCAACGGCGCGGGAAAGACGACACTCGTGAAGTTGCTGAGTCGCCTGTACGATCCGACGGAGGGACGCATTCTTCTCGACGGACGCGATCTGCGCGACTACGATCTCGCGTCGGTTCGTCAGGCGGTCGGCGTCATCTTTCAGGATTTCGTGCGCTACGACATGCGCTTCGACGAGAACATCGCTGTCGGCGAGATCGAGAGCGCCCGCGAGTACCTCGACGCCGCTCCCCGCGCCGACGACGCTGCCGTCGACCCGCACCCGGCCGTCGCGAGCGCGGCCGAGCGGTCGCTCGCCACATCCCTTCTGCCCCGCCTTCCCGCGCGGTATCGGCAGATGCTCGGGCGCCGCTTCGAGCAGGGGGTCGACCTGTCTGGTGGCGAGTGGCAGAAGGTCGCCCTGGCGCGTGCGTACATGCGAGATGCACAAGTGCTCATCCTCGACGAGCCGACGGCCGCACTCGACGCCCGCGCGGAGTACGAAGTGTTCCTGCGCTTCGCCGAGCTCATTG
>DATEHJ010000583.1:0-9410 GCA_035279645.1 Gemmatimonadaceae bacterium | reverse complement strand
CAGCATTTTGACCTCGACGGTCTGACCAGTGATTGGAGCCGGTGCTTCGGCGCCGTTGTCAGGATTCGCTGCTTGGCTGGCTGTGGCCGCTGCCGGCGACTGCGGGGATGCGGCGACTGTGGAGTCGTTGGGGCCACCCTTCTTCTCAGCACCGCAAGCGGTGAAGAGTATCGCACCCAACACTGCGATAAGAACGTAGGGCTTCATCGTCGCAATCTCCTCTATTCGATCAAACTATTCGCGTTGTCCGTGTGTCGGCGGCTCACCTCGGATGACAGCGAGCGCGAGAGTTCGCGCGGGATCGTGAGACTATTCACAAATGGGATCGCTTGCAACGCGCTCGCTCGCGCGGGCGCGTCCAATGCCGCCTATCTTGCCCAAGTCGGCTGTACTGTCTTGAACGCGGACGGAACTTGGGATGATCGCGATTCCCGCGGTTGACTTGCATGACGGCGCCATAGCGAACCACGCGCAAACTCCGGCCAAAGGCCGAGCACGTGACAGCCACTTTGACACCGCGCGGAATCTCGCCGACCTCGGCTTTCGGCACCTCCACGTCGTCGAGGGCGCCGCGGCGTCGAGCGTGACGGCGGTCGAGGAGATCCTGCGCGATACCAATGCGAGAGTGCAGGTCGGTGGCGTCGCTTCCATCAGCGAGATCGAGCAGCTCCTTCGGGCCGGCGTCGACCACGTCGTAGTTGGAGCTCGCGCCCTCGACGAGCCGGAGTGGCTCGCCGACGTCGCCAACTTGTACCCCGGGGCGATTGCCGTGGCTACAGATGTCCGCGATCGCCGAGTCGTTAGGCGTGGCTGGGTCCGCACTCTCCCTATCGATATCCTCGATGTCGTCGATGAGCTGAACGCGCTTCCGCTGCACGAATTGCTGGTGACGGTGCGTCCAGTCGACGGCGGCGCTGGCATCGGCGAGCTGGCGTTGCTCGAGGATGTCGCGGAGCAGTCCCGGTTTCCGGTGTCTGTCGTCGGCGGCGTGTCTAGCGTGAGTGACCTGAGAGCGCTCGAGCACCGCGGCATCGCGAGCGCGATTATCGACGCGGGGCGACTGCTCGACGGTACGCTCGACGGACATCAGGTTGCCCACGAGTTCGGCGCGTAAACGAGTCGAGATACTCAATGTCCCCGCACTCGGAAAAGAAGGGCGAGATGTCACTGCTGCTCGAAGCGGCGCAAGAGCTCGCCCGTCGTACTGGCAGCGTGGCGTTGCGTCACTTTCGTTCCGCGTTGACGGTCGAATCGAAAACCGACGGATCGCCGGTCACGATCGCGGATCGCGGCGCCGAGCAGGCGGCGCGCGAGTGGATCATGCAGCGTTTTCGTGAGGATGGCATTTTGGGTGAGGAGTTCGGCGCGCATCTGCCGGGGGCAAAGCGCCGTTGGCTCATTGATCCCGTCGACGGTACGAAGACCTTCGTTCGCGGCGTTCCGCTGTGGGGCACCCTCATTGCGATCTGTGACGAGAACACGGTCCTCGCTGGCGCGGCTTACTTTCCCGCCGTCGACGAAATGCTTGCCGCCGCGACGGGGCTCGGTTGCTGGTGGAACGGCACGCGTGCGCATGTCTCGACAACCAGTGTCGTGCAGGAGGCAACGGTGCTCACGACGGATGAGCGCTTCTCACGCACTCCGGAGTTCCGACAGGGCTGGCGTCGGCTGTCGGACACGGCGGCGATCAGTCGGTCATGGGGCGATTGTTACGGTTATCTCCTCGTCGCTACCGGCCGCGCCGACGTCATGGTCGACGGCGTCGTGGGACCTTGGGATTCGGCTCCACTGTTTCCGGCGATTACCGAAGCGGGTGGCGTGTTCACGGATTGGCAGGGAACGACGACTGCCTTCGGCTCGAGCATCGTCGCTACGAACGCCGCGCTCGCGAACCGGGCGCGAGAGCTTCTGGGCGCCGCATCGGTCGCCGCTCGTTAGGCGCTCCGGGATCGCCGCTAAAAGCGGTTGAGATAGTCCTTCGGCAGCTTGTTCGGATCGCCGATGTAGACGAAGCGGAAATTGTGCATATAGTCGCGCGCGACACGACGAACATCCTCCGGACGAACTTTGCCCAGATCGTCGACGAACCGATTCGCCGCGCGGTAGTCTCCCTCGTAAAGGGCCGCGCGCGCGAGGAACTCCGCCTGGTCCGCGTTCGTCTCGTTCTTCAAGAAATAGTCGGTGATGAACTGGAGCACCAGGCGACGCAACCCCGCCGGATCCACGACCTCTGTCTGTAACTCATCAATCTCGTCGCGCATCAGTTGCAGGGTCTGCTCGGGGTCCACGGTTGTCACGTAGATGCCTCCGGTGCCGACCGCGCGCTCGATGAACGGCGCGTCAACAGCGTAGCTGAGATTCCGCTTGGATCGGATCTCGGTGAAGAAGCGACCCGAGAGCACCGCCGTCGCGATGCGCAGTGCATTGTAGTCGGGGCTGGATGCGGGTGGGCCGGCGTAGTAGCCGATGATGTAGTTCGTCGGCAGCATCGCCGGCTCGATGACGAGCGCGCGGTGATCGTTTTTCACCGTCGGTGGCGGCGTCCAGTGGTAGGTCCCAGTTGGCAGCTTCGCGAGCGTCGCCCGGACGAGCGCTTCGACCCGTGGTCGTTCGACGTTGCCAACGACCACCAGCAGCATTCGCGATTTGACGAACTGCGTGGTTAGATACTGACGCAGCGTCGACAGTCGCATTCCGGTAAGGGACTTCGCGGTGCCATCGGTCGACAACGCGTAGGGATGTCCGACGAACAGCAAACTGTCGGCGACGATCCGCAGCTCGGCGTCTGGGTGTAGCCGTTGCTGGCTGGCCGCCGCGAGCAGTTGCGCTCTCACCAACTCGACGTCCGCACTGTCCAGCGTGGGATACATCACCCGATCCGCGAAGATTGCCCAGCTCGAGTCGAGTGTTGCGCGAGTCGCGCGCAGTCCGAACACGGTCCAATCGTCCTCGGGCTCGATCGAGATGACGCTTCCTGTCTTGTTCGTGGCAATACGAAGTGCGTCCTTGGGGTAGTGCTTGGTACCTCGCTCCGATGCCGCGAGCAGGAAAGCTTCGATCCCCTGCGTCGACAGCGTGAGCTGTTGTACGCCGCCGAGCAGAAAGAGATTTGCCGCGATGACGTCGCTCGCGTTGTTGTGACGAAGGATCACGCGAAGCCCATCGACGTCGAACTCCGCTGTCGATGTATCCGCCGCCGCTAGAACGGCCGCGGCGCTCGGCGGCGCCGTTGCCGCCGACTGCGCGCCTAACTGCTGGCAGAACAGGGCGAGTCCTGCCAGCGTTAGCGCGGTGCGGACGTAGTGGCCGGCGCTCACGGCTGTCCTCGCGGCACGGCCAACTCGGCTTCGGTCAAGCCAATGCGCTGTCGCATTTCCGGCGAGAGAAGCACGCCGACGACGTGCGGCTTGCCAATGATGTACGTCTTGGCGTAGCGCCGCAAATCATCTGGTGTTTGCTTCGCCATCATGTCGGCATAGCCATAGAAGTAGTCGAGGCCTGTCACCGCCCACCAGAATCCGAGCTGGTGAGCGAACCCCGAAGCGCGCTCGAGCTGAAACATCGCGTCGACGATCCGATGCTGCTTCGTGAACTCGAGCTCCTCTTTGCTGAAGTAGTTTGGCTCGACGACCTTGCCGATCTCGTCGTCGAGCGCCGCCAGCGCCTCGCGCAACTTCTCGGGCGTCGTCTCGCCCACGATGGTAATCGGGCCGACGTGATTGAGCGTGTAGTAATTGACGCCGATGGACTGAAAGAGCCCGCTATCCACGAGGCGCTTCTGAAAGCGCGAGCCTTGCTGGTTCAACACATCGGAGAACACGTCTGCCGCGTAGGTCGCCTCCGGATCTTTCACCGCGCTCGGCCCTTGCCACTTGAGCATAACGACGACCGACCCGACCGGCTGCTCCGTGATCACACCGACGTTGTGCTCCAGAGGCGGAACGGGTGGAATCGGATTCTCCGCGAATGGATCCGGACCGCGCTTCCAGTCCCCGAACACGGAGCGCGCGATCGCGAACACGCGCTCCGGCGCTACATCGCCCGTCACGACGATCGCCGAATTGTTGGGGATGTAGTACCGCTGTTGAATGAAGCGCATCTGCTCCGGCGTCGTGCGAAGAATCACGTCACGCTCGCCCAGCGGATTCTTGCGGCTCCACGCAGTCGTCCAGAGCGCCTTGTCGATCGCCGTCGTGAAGTGATAGAACGGACTCGATTCGTTGCGATCGTATTCTCCGATCACTACCGATCGCTCGCGTTCCAACTCGTCCTGGCGAAACAGAGGGCCCTTGAGCGGAGCTGCAAGGAACCGCATCCCGCCCTCGAGACTGTCAGCGGGGAGCGTGACATAGTAGTTCACAATCTCTTCACGCGTTTGGCCATTGAATACCGCGCCGAGCTCTGAGGCGCGACCCACGAACTGGTCGGGCTGGGGATACTCGGTGTTGGCCTTGAAGAACATGTGCTCGTAGAGGTGAGACAGTCCTTCGAACTGTGGACCTTGGGTGAACGACCCGTTTCGCACGTCCACCTCGATCGTCACGAGCGGAACGCCGCGGTTCTGAACGACGATCACCTCGAGGCCATTCGGCAGCACTTGCCGTTGTATCCGCCGCTCTAGCTCCGCGCGTTGGCCCGAGAGCGGCGCTGCAACCGATGACACGGCGAGTGCGATCAGCGCTATGCGTCGCCGTAGCGTGAGGGGTCCTTCCATTATTTCTTTCCTCGACATGTCTGGCTCATCGATTACGGCTACCAGCGACAAAGAACAGCTTCGTGGCCAATTGGACCGCGTCGCCAAGCGCATTGCAAGCGCCAGCTTCGCGACACGGGCCGAGACGAGTACATCCTCGCGTCTGCGCCGTGACGAGCCTCTCGCACCGTATACCACCTTTCGTATCGGTGGACCAGCCGACCTCTACTTCGAAGCTATAACAGCGGACGAGTTAGCAAACGCGGTTCTCACAGCGCGCGAGCTCGACGTGCCGTACTTCGTGCTCGGCCTTGGCGCCAACATTCTCATTGGCGACAAGGGTTTTCGCGGACTCGTCGTTCGAAATGCCGCACGACATTTCAAGTTCCACGAAAACGACGTGGATTGCACGCTGTGGACCGAAAGTGGTGCGGTCGTCAAGGATCTGATACTCGAATCCGTGCGGCGGGGCTGGTCTGGGCTCGAGCATTACGTCGGAATACCCAGCACCGTTGGTGGAGCGGTGTGGCAAAACCTCCACTTCCTGTCCCCGGCTCCAGAGCGCGAACGGACAATGTTCATCGCCGAAGTCTTCGAGTCGTGCGAGATTCTCAGCGAGGAAAACGAGAGACTGACCGTCGGGCCCGACTATGTAAAGTTCGGTTACGACGACACGGTGTTTCATCATCGCCGTGACGTCGTTCTTGCCGCGACCTTTCGCTTAACGAGAGGCGACTCCGCGGCACTTCATCGGATCATGCAGGAGAATCTCAGCTGGCGCGGCGGCAAGCACCCGTGGCTCGACTGGCATCCGAGTGCGGGCTCAGTCTTCAAAAAGATCGAAGGCGTGGGCGCGGGCAGGCTCATCGACCAGTGCGGTCTCAAGGGATTCCGGGTCGGCGACGCGCAGATCTCGCACATACACGCCAACATCATGGTAAACCTGGGACAGGCGACCGCGCGCGACGTGCGCGAGCTCATCGCCGTCGCTCAGCGCGAGGTTCAGAAGAAACACGGACTCCATCTCGAGCCAGAAATCGGGTTTATCGGCGAGTTTTAGCTCGGCGCGTCGCTCAATACTCCTGACCGAGCCGGAACGCGATCCGCCAAGGAGCAGCTCGATCGACGGCTCGCGCGACGCCGACGCCGATGAGCCCTCCCAAAAACGTGATGCGCACGTCGACAGTGGCGCGAATACCGTTCGTCGGCACCGATAGCGGCTGTGGACACGAATTGAGCAGATCGCAACCAGCGGCAAATGTCGGATCGAGCTGACGTATCGAGGTGCGCGCTGCGTTGCTGGACGCCTCCGCCCAGCCCCCCTGAACGCCGGCGGCAAGCCCTGGGCTCAAGCCCGGCAGCATGAGCGATCGGATCACGCGCCACGGTCTACGGAGAAGGGGAAAGGTATAGCTCGCCAGCAGGCCCGCCGTCGCCGCGCGGTCTCCCGCGAACTCCTTGTAGCCGTATCCCGGTAGCGCGTTCTCGCCGCCCAGCTCGAAGAGGGTTTGCGGCGGAATAGCGCGACCCTGAACGATCCCACCCTGCGCGCGCGCGGCGATTACGAAGTCGCCTACACTTTGACGAGCGGCGACAATCAGCTCCGCGCGTTGCCAGCTCAGTTGACCGCTGGCGGCTTCGTATGACGCGATCAGGCCAATGCCGGGCTCGAGGAAAAAGCCGGTCACGTCGGGGTGAATCTCCACCATCGAGGAGCCGTACGCGTAATTCCCGTTGGCACTGCCACGATTGAGGCGGAAGTGGCCGACGCCGAGTATGGAGCGGTCGATGTTAGTAACTTCTGAATGATCGTCGCCCGCGCCTGCCTGCACCGTTACCAGCGCCCCGTGCTGGGATCCGATCGCTCGCGTCAGGCTCAGCATCGCCGTGCGTCGGTCTACATAGTCTTGATCGTCGAGGCCGGCGAAGAGTGCCGCGAATCCATCGGAGCCGCCCTCGAGCGGCGGTACGAAGTCATTCGTGCTCGCGAGAACGCGTTCGGCGCGAAGGGCCGTGGACCAGGGGCCCTTGCCGTACGTGACCGTCGCACCGCCGCGCGGCGTCTGCTCGCTCCACGCCCAGCCGCCGTATGCATGCGCCGTTAGGCCCGGCGCCGCGTCGCGAAATCGCTCGCCGATCGCGAATCCCGTGTACATTCCCTCGACGCGGTTGTATCGAAACACCTCGTCGATCTTGGTCGGCGTGAAGTTGTGGCGAGGCGGCCCGTTGGTACGCCACGCGTCGGGCGCGATGTCGTCGAAGTCTCCTCCGCTCACGCTCCCCGTCGCCACGCCGAGCGGCTGACCCCAGCCCTGGAAGCCGCTGATGCTGTCCGACGGAGCGTATGACATGCGCCTGCGGACGAGAGGTGCGCGATCCTCGGACGCGAGCGCGACGCTCGCGAGGCTGTCAATGTCGCTCGCATTTCCCTGTGCAACCTCAAAGCCGGAGAAGCGGGAGACCAGCCGGAAGATCGAGCGCTGAGCGCCTAACGGCGCGATCGACGCCTGAAACTCCGACCGCTGGAATGCCGGTAGCCAATACCGCCCGTCGACTTCCACGTTCACGTACTCCACGTAGGCGACGGCGACGATTCCTGGAAGCCGCGCGAGCAATGGCCTGTCGCGGGTCGGCCCAGGCGTGGCGACGAATTGGCCGCGCATGCGCACGATCTGGTGGCGCTCGGCGTCGAAGTCGATTTCTCCCGCGAATGCGCCGATGCGCGTCTCGCGCGCCGAATCGAGCATCGGCGTTACGTGCACGCGCACGATAGGAATCGTACGATTGCGAGTCCGCACGCGCGCGATCGTGTCGCCGCCGCTGAAGCGATAGAATTGCTCGCGGTCGCGCGCCAGCGGGTGCACGGCGTGGAGCGTGTCGTTCGATTGCTCCTTTCGTTTCTTGTTCGAACTGTCCTTCGCTGACGTCGTCGCGCGGTCGTAGGTGAAGTCGACGCCGAGTGTCAGGCGATCTCCGTACAAGTATGGAATTGTCCAACTGCGCGCGAACGACAGCGCGGAGTAGGGGACGCCCACCGATTGCGAGCGATACCCGATGACCCGAAGGTCGTAGCGCTGATCACGCTCCCACGCTGCGTTCATCGCGAGCTGCTCGATTTGCGCCGCGCGCTCTCGCCCGAGTGTGTCGCGCACGATCAAAGAGAGCTCCGACTCCACACGCGCTTGGTATCCGCGCATCGCTGGCGGGGGAACTCGATTCGCCGCCGCGGCTGCGGTGATGAATGCCGCGAGCTCCGGCGAGCTATAGACCGAGTCCCGACGCGGAGTCGCTACAGCAAGCTGAAGGAACAGCAAAGGGGCCAACATCATGATGCCTTCGTACGCGGACGTCTGTACGTCAGGTTTCGGTGGACGCGAGCTCGCGGCTCAGCTCTTCCACCTCTTCCGTCGCGGCGCTCCAACGCTCGAGCGCTTTGTCCAATTCACGTTTGGCTTGCTCGAGCTGAGCGCCCAAGGTCTTGGCCTCACTCAACCCGGCTGCGCCAATGTATAGCCGAGGATCTTCCAACGCCGCGCCAACGGTTGAGATTTGCCCCTCGAGCTCCTCGATGCGTCGCTCGATGTCCTGAACATCGCGTTGAGCACGACGAAGCTCGCGGGCAAGGTCGCGTGCGGTGCGCCCTCCCGACATCGATTCCGCCCGACGCGTCCGCTCCAGGCGCTGTCGCTCGTGAACGCGCCGCAGCGCCGCGTCCTCACTCGCCCGCACCGCTGCCGCCCGTTCGCGCTCGGCGCTTACCGATTCCCACTCGGCGAATCCGCCGTCGAATTCGGTGATGTGTCGCTCGTGAAGTACCCAGAGCTTTTCCGTCAATCCGCGAAGCAGCTCCCGATCGTGACTAACGAGAATGACCGTACCGTCGTATCGCTCGATGGCGTCCTCGAGCGCTTCGATGGATTCGACGTCGAGATGGTTCGTTGGCTCGTCGAGGATGAGCAGATTCGAGCGAGAGAGCATCAACATCGCTAACGCGACTCGGGCTCGCTCGCCTCCCGACAGTGTCTCGGGACGTCGCTGAACCTCGTCTCCGGAAAAGCCGAATCTCCCGAGATGCCCCTGAACGAGGCGTCGCTCCCAAGACGGCCGCAGCTCAGCGATGATTTCGTAGAGAGTCTTCTCGAGCGGCACTTGTGACAGATCCTGCCGGTAGTATCCGACGTCGATGCCGCTGCCGATGCGCAAGTCGCCCGATTCGACTGGCAGGTGTCCGACGAGAGCCTTCAGAAACGTTGACTTGCCGGCGCCGTTAGGCCCCACCAGCCCCAATACCTCGCCGCGACGCAACGAACCGGTGAACGAATCGATCAGAGCACGCCTAACGTTCGTGCCGGCATCCACCACCGCGATGGCTGCCCGCTCCGCGATTGCGACGCGGTCGCCACCCCGCTGAGCGACGTCGAAGCGAATCGCCATCGCGTCTTCATCGGATATGGGAGAGCTCAGCCTCGGCAAACGGGCAAGGCGAGTCCGGCGTCCCTTCGCCTGACGACTGTTCTGTCCCGCGATGTTGCGAGCGATGTAGTCCTGCTCGTGCGCGATGCTTCGTTGCTGCTTATCGAAGGCGCGCTGCTGCGTCAGTCTCCGCTCGTTTCGTTGCGCAACGAACGAGGCATAGTCCCCGGCGTAGGGCGTCGCGGTATTTCCCTCGAAGTGCAGCACGTGGTCCACGACATTTTGCAGAAATGCGCGATCGTGG
>DATEHJ010000582.1:0-2133 GCA_035279645.1 Gemmatimonadaceae bacterium | reverse complement strand
GGGGAGTCGCCCGAGGCGACGCGGGCCTTTCTGGCAACCGCGCCGGCTATCGTCGGGCCCGTGTGCGGTGTGATCTTCACCTTCCTCATGTCGCTCTGGGTCGTGCGCAGGGCGAAGGGACGGTATATGGCCCATGCGCTGCTCGTGGCGGCGGGGGCGGTCGTCGTGCACGTGCTCACGTCGCTGCCGGCGCCGGGGGGCTATCACATGGTGCATCTGGTGGCCGATCTGCTCAAGGTCGTCGCGGCAATGGTGGCGGCGCTTCTCGTGGAGCGACGCATGGAGCCGGGACGCGGGACGCGGGATGTGGGACGCGCTGAACGCGGGGCGTGAGACGTGGGACGCGAGGCGCGCCTAACACTCACCCCAAACATCGCATCCCGCATCCCGCATCCCGCATTCCGCATGTCGACGCCGAACATCTACAGTCGCCGCTGGTTCTCGACGTTTCTCGGCCGGATCGACTCCGGCATCGTCGACCGCGAGGTCGAGTTTCTGTTGCGGCAGCTTCCAACTGGTAGCGCACCGGTGCTCGATCTCTGCTGTGGACCGGGACGGCACGCGGCCCCGGCTCCAGCAAGCCGGCTACCGCGTCATCGGCCTCGATCGCGACACCGACACATTGCGCGATGCACGGATCGCCGCACCCGGCGCGACATTCGTGCGGGCCGACATGCGACGCGTCCCTCTAGCGGCAGGGAGTGTCGGCGCGGTGATCTGTATGTGGCAGAGCTTTGGCCATTTCGACGCCACCGGGAATCAGGCGGTGCTCGGCGAGTTGGCGCGCGTGCTGATGCCTAACGGGCGGCTGGTGCTGGACCTCTATCATCGCGACTTCCAGATCGCGCACGTCGGCGAGCGCCAGATCGAGCGCGACGGCGAGCGGGTGCACGAAACGCGAACCGCGGCCGGCGATCGGCTGCGTGTCCGACTGTGGTACGAGGCGATTGCGAGCGAGGAGGAGTTCAACTGGCTGCTCTATACGCCAGTCTCTCTCGAGGCCGCGGCGCGGGCGGTTGGATTGCAGATGCGGATGGCCTGCTCCGAGTTTGACGAGCGCGTGCCGGCCTCGGATGAGCGGGCGAGGATGCAGACGGTGTTCGAGAAGTCGGGAACGGCCCCTGTGCTCTTCCCCTAGACTTGACAGGGGAATCGACGTACCCTAACGTCCTCCCATAGACCCGACAAGGGAATGACCGTGACGCTCCGACCCGATTCCGGCGACCTTCTCCAAGGCACGCTCGGCATTCTCATCCTCAAGGCCCTCCTCCCCGGCGCCGCGCACGGCTACGCGATCGCGCGGTGGATCGAGGAGACGACCGAGGACGTCCTTCGGATCGAGGAAGGCTCCCTCTATCCTGCTCTCCGCCGCCTCGAGGATCGCACGTGGGTAGCGTCGGAGTGGGGGATCTCCGAGAACAATCGCCGCGCGCGGTTCTACACGATCACCGTCGCGGGACGTAAGCATTTGCGCAATGAGGCCGCGGTGTGGCTCCGGTATTCGCAGGCGGTAACGCGTGTGTTGCGCGCGGCGCCAACACTCGCATGAGCGAGACGCCGCGTTGGCGTCGCTACCTCCGCTTCGTTCGGCCGAACGTCGTCGCGGATGTCGACGAGGAGCTCGAGTTTCACGTCTCGATGCGCGTCGAGCGCAACATGGCCCTCGGGATGACGCCCGACGAGGCTCGGCACGAAGCCCTCGCTCGCTTCGGCGACATCGCCGTCGTTAGGCATGAGCTCGTTGCGCATGACGAGCGGCGACAGGCGTTCGAGGGGCGAAAGGAATTCTTCGGTCAATTCATTCAGGATCTCCGCTTCGGCGCGCGATCACTGCGCCGCGCGCCCGGATTCGCCGTCGCCACGATCCTCACGCTCGCCCTCTGCATCGGCGCGAACGCCGCCATCTTCTCCGTCGTCCACGCCGTCGTGCTCCAGCCGCTTCCCTACTCGCATCCCGAGCAGCTGATGAGTCTCGGCAGCGGCGCCGCGGGTGAGTTTCTCGCCCTCAAGATCCGGCTTCGAAGCTTTTCGCAGCTTGCGGCGTGGGTCCAGCAGACGCACCCGATCGACGATGGCCAGGAAGCGCTGCGCGTCGAAGGCGCCGCGATCACGCCCAATCTTCTCCCGACGCTC
>DATEHJ010000581.1:0-4080 GCA_035279645.1 Gemmatimonadaceae bacterium | reverse complement strand
AAAAGCGCGCAAGGGCAGCTGAGCAATCCCTCGCAGAAGGGTCGCCCCTCCGCCAATTCCGGGCAGCGCGGCCAGCAGGGTCAGCAAGGCCAGCAAGGTGAGTCGGGGCAGCAGCAGAGCGGCGACATGCAGGACAAGACGCGCGACGCCGCGGCTCAGATGGAGCATGCCGCGCAGTCGATGCAGGACGCGCGCGACGCACAGGTCTCTGAATGGAAGAAGGAACTGACCGGTGATCTCGATCAGACCATTCAAGAGCTGCTGCAAATGGCGCGTGAAGAGTCGTCGATGGAGCAGAAGGCGCGCTCCGGGGACGCGAAGCCGGAGGACATGCGTGGCCAGCAGAGCGCGGTGAAACAGGGCGTGGACGAAGCCGCGCAGCGCATGCAAAAGGCCGGTCAGAAGTCGTCGTTGCTCTCCGGCCGCTCGCAGCGGGCGATGTCGGAGGCGCAGCAGAAAGTCGCTCAGGCGACACAACAGATGTCCGAACAGCGCGGGTCGCAGGCGGCGAACTCGTTAGGTGATGCCGCCGAATCGCTCAACCGCGCCGCGGCGTCGCTCGCGCGCGACCGCGAGCGTGTGAACTCGGCGTCGTCCGCGTCGGGTTTCGCGGAGATGCTGCAGCAGCTTCAGGAAATGGCGAAAAAGCAAGGATCGATCAACGCGCAGGCGCAGGGTCTCATGCCGATGCCCGGCGGCCAGATGTCCTCGGAGATGCAGGCGACGGCGCGCGCCTTGGCGCGCCAACAGCGCGGTGTCGCGCAGCAGCTCGATGAAATGGGCGAGGGCCCGGGCGGCGATCGCGCGGCGCAACTGGCGAAGGAGGCGCGTCAACTCGCCGACGCGCTCGAGGGTGGTCGCATCGACGGGACCACGCTCGCGCGGCAACAGCAGCTGTTCCGTCGACTGCTCGATGCGGGCCGGTCGCTCGAGAAGGACGAGCGCGAGGATAGCAACAAGCGCGAGGCCAAATCGGCGAAGGGCGACGAGCAGTTCACGCCAACGAACACGGACGCGACGGGGAAGAACGCATCCAAGTTCCGCGAGCCGAACTGGAATGAGCTGCGTGGCCTCACCGCCGACGAGCGGCGGGCGATCCTCGACTACTTCAAGAGAATAAATGAGCAGAAGCCGTAACCTTTGTCATCCCGAGGAGCGCAGCGACGAGGGATCTGCTTTTCTTGAGCGCGTTCAAAGCAGATCCCTCGCTTCGCTCGGGATGACATGAAAGTCTTTCTGCGCGTCGTGCTGTTCGTCCTTTGCGCGCTTGCCGCCCCCCGCGTCCCGCTCCCCGCGCAAGATACGACCAGCTTCTATAAGGCCCTGGAGCTCGAGAGCGCCGGGAAGTACAAGGAGGCAGCACCGCTCTTTCGCACGGCGCTGAATACGTCGAGCGCCGTGAGCGCGCTGCTCGGGCTCGAGCGCGTATACGCCGAGCTCGGGTGGAGCGATTCGCTCCTCGCGCCGCTCGACACGCTCATTCGGCGCAGTCCGCGCGAGACCGTGTATCGGAGCGTCCAACTGCGCACGCTGCAATCGCTCGGCCGAGAAGACCAGATGCATGCCGCGCTCGATCGTTGGGTCAGGGAAGTGCCCGGCGACCCGTCGCCGTATCGTGAATACTCACGATTGCTCCTTCAGCGTGGGCTCACGGCTTCGGCGGACAGCGTCATTCGTCAGGCACGACAGGCGCTTGGCTCGACAAACGATCTCCAGCTCGAGATTGCCCAGCTGCGCGCGGCGATGGGACTCTGGGAGGAGTCGGCCCAGGCGTGGCGGTTGGCCCTCGCGACGTCGCCATATCTCGAGCAAGCATCGATCTATGCGCTCGCGCCGACTCCCGTTGGAACGCGGAACGCCGTTAGGCAGGTGTTCCTCGCGACGCCGATCGACGTCACATCGCGGCGTGCGCTCGCCGGTCTGGAGATGGGATGGGGCTCACCAACGGATGGTTGGACCGCGCTCAAGGATTTGCCGCCGGATAGTGCGAGCGCTTCCGCCTGGACGGACTTCGCGACTCGCGCCGAGGGCGAGGAACGCTGGGGGCTGGCGCGTGACGCCCTGGTTGCGGCGTTGCGGTGGCGGCGAACGCCGGAGGTAATATTGCGCGCGGCGACCGCCGCCGTGCACGCCGGCGACCCGTCGACCGCGTTAGCGCTCATGCCGCTCGAGGGACCGGGCTCGCTGGTCACCGACTCGGCTCGCGCGGCGCGAACGACGGTGCCGCTCCAGGCACGCGCGTTGGCGATGATCGGGCGCCCCGCCGCGGCGGAACGACTCGTCGAACGCTACGACCGGTTTTTCACGCCGGGAACGCGCACCGTGCTGACGCGCGCAGTCGCACTCGGATGGGTGCGATCGGGCGACATGGCACGGGCCCGTGCATCGCTCTCGAGCGCCGGCACGGAGGGCGATTCCAGTGACGCGGCCGGCTGGCTCGCGCTGTACGAGGGCAACCTCCGGACGGCCCGCGTGCTGCTGCGCACGAGTACGGAGACGACTCCCGAGCTGGCGACTGCCCTCGCGATCATTGCCCGGATTCACGCCGACAGCGCTCCCGCGTTAGGCAGGGCGTTCCTCATGTTGGCGCGGAACGACAGCGCGAGCGCGGCAACGGCATTCGTCGAAGCGGCCGATCGGCAGCCGAGCGGCGACGTGACGTCGCTCCTGCTCGCAACCGCGGCGCAGCTACGGTCGGCGATGAAGGACGACACGCAGGCGATGGCGCTCTGGCGCCGCATCGTCGAGCAACAGGGCTCGACGCCGGAGGCGCCCTCGGCGGAGCTGGAGTGGGCGCGCGCGCTGAGGCGCCGCGGTGACACGGCCGGCGCGGTGGCGCGCCTCGAGCACCTCATTCTCACGTACCCGCAGAGTGCGCTCGTGCCGCAGGCGCGTCGCGAGCTCGACTTGGCGCGCGCCGATATTCCCGGAACGACATGAAACGATTCTTGAGGGGTGTGCGCGCGCTGTTGATCTGCGTCGTCGCCGCGCGGTCGGTGCCTGCGCAGCGGCTGCTCGTTCCGATGGACGACGCCCAGCAAGACCACCTCAAGGCATATGGCATCACCTACAACGCGCTCAAGGACGGCCTCGCCGGTGAGTGGTTGCTCAACTATCGGGGGGGCGCCTTTCTGCTGCCGGACACACCGGAGCTGCGCAAGCGCGCCGCGCTCGCCGGCGTGACTGTCGAGCCGGTGGACGACGGGCAGCTGGGTGCGATCCGCAGCGAGATCGCCAACAGTAACATGGAGACGGTGCCGCTCGAGAAAGCGCCGAGGATCGCGGTGTACTCGCCGCCAGAAGCGCTGCCGTGGGACGATGCGGTGACGCTCGCCCTCAAGTACGCCGGCATCGAGTACACCCGCATTTATGACGACGAAGTCGAGCGCGGTGACCTGTCGAAATACGAGTGGCTGCATCTGCACCACGAGGATTTCACCGGGCAGTTGAACAAGTTCTATCTAACGTATCGGGAAGCGCCTTGGTTCATCGAGCTGATGCAGCAGAACCTGAGCGCCGCCAAGCGACTCGGCTTCACGTCGATCCCCGCCCTCAAGAAGGACGTCGCCGAGAAGATTCGTGCATTCGTCGAACGGGGCGGGTTCGTCTTCGCCATGTGCGGCGCGACGGAGACGCTGGAATTGGCGATCGCCGGCCACGACGTTGATCTCGCGTCGGCGTATATCGACGGCACGCCGATGGACGACGACGCCGATCGCAAGATGGACTGGAAGCGCAGCTTCGCCTTCCGCGATGCGCACCTCGAGCATTCGCCTTTCGTCAACTCGATGAGCGACATCGATGGCCACCAGGTGAACGTTCCCGGCCGGCGGCAGCCGCTGGGCACATTCACGCTATTCAACTTTTCGGCGAAGTTCGATCCGGTGCCGTCGATGCTCGTCCAGGACCACCGATCGGTGGTCAACGACTTTTACGGCGTCACGACGAGCTTTACGCGCAGCGTGCTCAAACCCGGAGACGTGGTGCTCGCTGAGGAGCCGGGCGCTCCCTGGGTGAAGTACATCCACGGCGATTACGGCAAGGGCACGTGGACGTACTATGGCGGACATGACCCGGAAG
>DATEHJ010000580.1:0-5261 GCA_035279645.1 Gemmatimonadaceae bacterium | reverse complement strand
CTGCGCGAGCCCGTCACGTTTTCCCGACCAGCTCGCGTCCTTGTGACAGGGGGCCGCCGGCAGGTAATAGCCGACCCACTCATAGGAGCCATCGTCTCGCCAGGCGCGCATTGCGTCGTCACCAGGATACTCACTGGTGTCAAAGCCCAGATGTGCGGTTGCCGGCGACGCGACGTTCTCGGCGACGGAAGCGATCTCAGTGGTCGCAAAGTCCAGCGGATTCGTCAGATCGCCGAGCCGTGCACCGTCGCGGCCGCCTAGACCAAGCGCGATGCTGCCGGCAAGCAGAAGCGTCAGAACGTCGCGTGGCTTGATCAACTCTCCTCCGGATGCGCTCGTTACGTTCGGGCGTCCTTGACTGTACCCTCCCCCCAGGGGGACGTTCCTCCGATGGGCTCGCTCTCGACGCCGAGGTGCTCCATGCCACGCAGCCGGCAATTGATGAGAATTTATGAAATTCTCCCTCTCTGTCATTTTTCTGCTCGCATCGTCGCTGCCCGCCGGCGCACAGGCTAGAACGGAGTGGCCGGTGTACGGCGGCGACCCGGGAGCGACAAAATACTCCTCCCTCGCCGACATCGATCGCGGCAACGTTAGGCGCCTGACGATCGCATGGCGCTGGCGGGTTGGCGAGGGACCCGTTCCAAAAACCGACAGCACGAAGGCGGCCCGGCCGGGGAACTTTCAGGCGACGCCGCTCATGATCGGCGACACGCTGTTCTTCAGCACGCCGTACAACCGCGTCGTCGCGATGGATGCCAGCACGGGGAAACCGTACTGGATTTACGACCCTCGCGCATACGCCTTCGGTCAGCCGTCGAATGGCACCGGCTTCGTGCACCGAGGCGTGGCGACGTGGACCGATGGCCGCGAACGACGAGTGTTCATGAACAGCCGCTGGCGCTTGATCGCGCTCGACGCAAAGACTGGAACCTTGATTCGTGGCTTTGGCGACACGGGAGTCGTCGATCTCACCGCGCAGCTGCGTCGCCCCGTGAACAAGCTGCACTACACGAACACGTCGCCGCCGGTTGTGTGGGGCGATCTGGTAATAGTTGGCAACGGCGTCGGCGATCGGTTGGTGTACCACGACGACCCGCCCGGCGACGTGCAGGCGTTCGACGTTCGAACCGGTCGTCGCGTCTGGGATTTCAATCCTATTCCTCGACCGGGAGAGTTCGGCAACGACACGTGGGAAGACAGCTCCTGGAAGCACACCGGACACACCAATGTCTGGGCGCCTTTCAGCTTGGACAGCGCGCGTGGTCTCGTGTACCTGCCACTCAGCACGCCGAGCAACGATTGGTACGGCGGAGCGCGCAAAGGCGACAACCTCTTCGCCGAATCGATCGTTTGCCTCGACGCGCAAACTGGCGTGCGGAAGTGGCATTTCCAAACTGTGCATCACGGGCTGTGGGATTACGACATTCCCGCGCCGCCGGTGCTCGGCACCGTCGCGGTCAATGGACGGCGCACCGACATCGTCGCCGTGCCGACGAAGATGGGCTTCCTCTTCGTGTTCGATCGCGTCAGCGGTAAACCGGTCTGGCCGATCGTCGAGCGGCCTGTGCCGGCGAGCGACGTGATGGGCGAGCGCGCGGCTCGCACGCAGCCGGTTCCAACCAGACCCGAGCCTTTTTCGAAGCAGGGCTTCACATCGCAGGATGTTATCGACTTCACGGCGGAGATAAAACGGCGCGCGCTCGCGGCGATTGCCTCGTATCGCACCGGTCCGTTGTTCACGCCTCCGTCGAGCGAAGGCACGATCGTGATGCCCGGCGCGATCGGTGGAGCAGGCTGGGGCGGGGGTGCTTTCGATCCAGAGACAGGCATCATCTACATCAAGGCCACGAATTCTCCGGCACTTTATAAGATTCTCAGGATGCCATCGGCGTCGGACACGATCGACGCGCCCTACACCGTCGATTTGCCACACCAGGACTTGTCAGTCGACGAGCTCCCGATCAACAAGCCGCCGTATGGCACGCTGACGGCGATCGATCTCAACACGGGCGAACGGCGATGGCAGATCCCGCTGGGAGATTCGCCGCAGATACGTCGGAATTCACTTGTGAGTGGAGTGACGTTGCCGGCGCAGCTCGGCGTCGCCGGTGCGCCTGGCGCGATCGTTACACGTGGCGGGCTCGTGTTCCTCTCTGGCGGCGGATCGACCCTCTACGCAATCGACAAGGTCACGGGAGCCACGTTATGGCAGGCTGATTTGGGCCGCCGAGCGTATTCGGTGCCAATGACCTATCGCACGCGAGCGGGGACCCAATTTGTCGTGATCGCGACCGGGGCTGGGCAGGACGCCGAGCTCGTCGCCTTTGCACTGGGAAGCGCTCGGAACTGATCCACGTCCGAAAAATGGCGGTCTCGGCTCGGGGATTGCGCGCGCACGGCGCAATCCTTGTAAGACACGAGCTTGAGCAGCACTTCGGATTGGGAGGAGTTATGAGATGGTCAGCATGGCGTGCCGCGTTGGTGGTTGGAGTTGCGGCGGCCCTCGCGGCGTGCAGCGGCAAGCCGAAAGACATGGCGAGCTTTCAGGCGTCGGTCGATTCGATGACACCGCATCTCGATAGCACCAGGCGCGCACTCGATTCGGCGAAAACTGGCGCCGCGATTGGACAGCAGGTGGATACGACCAAGCTCGGAGCGCGCAAGACGGAGAGCGTTCTCACCAAGGCGCGCAAATCACCTTGAGCGAACGGAACACCGCAGAATCCGCATTCTGCTCAGTGATTTTCCGGATTCGTCGGATCCATTGAGCCGATGTATGATCGTCCCCGTGAGTTGATGCTCCAGCGGAGGGCGGGGAAAACCGCAAGCCACGCTGCCAGAAGCGAAGCGGACGAACACAGCTGGTAGACCGTGACTTGTTGGTTGTTGTCTTGATGCCGGCGAGCTGAGCTCGCCGGCATCTTTTCTTTACCAAACACCAACCACCAGGCGCCGTGAACTGCGGTAACCTTTCCGCCGCGTGAGGCGTCCTAACAACCGGCGCAATGTTTCCACTCTCCAGAGGTCGTATGTCCTCCACGCACTTCTTGCGCGCGCTTGCCACCGTCGCCGGTGCCGTCGCGATCGCCAGCTCTCCCACTCCCCTGAGCGCTCAGGCCCCGAGTGCCGGCTCGTCCCTCATGAAACGGGTGAGCGTTGAAGGCATCACCGAGTATCGACTCGGCAACGGTCTGCGCGTGCTGTTCTTCCCCGACAAGAGTAAGCCGCAGACGACGGTGAACATCACGTATCTCGTCGGTTCACGTCACGAGGGCTATGGGGAAACGGGAATGGCCCACCTGCTGGAGCACATGCAATTCAAGGGGACGCCGAGGCACCGTCATCCCTCGGAGGAAATCACACAGCATGGGGCGACCTTCGACGCCACGACGTCGTTCGATCGCACGAACTATTTCGAGACCTTCGCGTCGGCGGATACGAGCCTAACGTGGGCGCTGGATCTAGAATCGGACCGGATGACGAACAGCTTCGTCGCTCGCGAGGATCTCGATAAGGAGATGCCCGTCGTCCGCAACGAGTTCGAGAAGGATGAGAACAGCCCATTCGTCGTCACGCTGAAGCGCGTGCTCGGCACTGCCTATCTGTTCCACGCTTACAGCCACCTTCCGATTGGCGCGCAGAGCGACATCGAGAACGTCCCGATCGACAAGCTGCAGGCTTTCTATCACAAGCACTATCAGCCAGACAACGCGGTGCTGATGATCGCAGGGAATTTCGACGAGCAACGCGCGCTCGCGCTCGTGCAGGAGAAGTTCGGCGCCATCCCGCGCCCGACGCGTGTGATGGATCGGACGTACACCGTCGAGCCGACGCAGGACGGCGAGCGCATGGCGACAATTCGCCGCGCCGGGAACGCGCAGCTCATCATGTCGTTCTATCATGTTCCGGCCGGCACGCACCCTGACTTTCCGGCGATCGACGTGCTGACGCGGGTCTTAGGCGATGCCGCGTCGGGCCGACTCCAAAAGGCGCTCGTCGAGACGAAAAAGGCATCAGCGGTGCAGGCGAACAACCTGCAGCAGCATGACCCGGGCGGACTCTTCATGGCGGCATTGCTGCAGAAGACGCAGTCGGTGGACAGCGCGGAAGCCGCGATGTTGACCGTCGCGACCGAGATCGCGACGGTCAAACCGCCGACGAGTGAAGAAGTGGAGCGTGCGAAGACCGAGGTCCTGAAGAGCTTTGACCTCGCGCCGACGAACACCGGTCGATTCGGCCTCGAGCTGAGCGAGTGGATGGCGATGGGTGATTGGCGGCTCTTCTTCTATCACCGCGATCAGGTGAAGAAGGTGACCGTCCAGGACGTCCAGCGCGTCGCGAGCACGTATCTCAAGGAGTCGAACCGCACCATCGGTCTGTTCATTCCGACGGACAGGCCAGATCGCACGGAGATCGCGGCCGCGCCGAGCGCGGACTCCCTGCTCAGGGGGTACAAGAGCGACGTCGTCGTCGCGACGGGAGAGTCCTTCGATCCGACACCGGGGAACATCGAATCGCGGCTGCATCGCAGCGCCCTGAAATCCGGATTCCGCGTCGCGCTGCTCTCCAAGAAGAACCGGGGCGAGGCGGTTTCGGCAGTGGTTAGCCTCCGCATCGGCGATGAGAAGACGCTCACGAACCGCGGGATGACGCCGACGCTTACGGCGCAGATGCTCGTGCGCGGCACGAAAACGCTCAATCACCAGCAGTTGACGGATTCGCTCAACAAGCTAAGAGCCAAAGTCTCGATCGCCGCGGCCGGCGCCGGAAGCGTGCGCGCCACCATCGAGACGACGCGGCCGACATTCGCCGCGACGTTGAAGCTGGTCGGCGACATGCTCCGTCAGCCGGCGCTCGACGCGACCGAGTTTGAGCAAGTGCAGCGCGAAGCCGTCGCCGGCTCGGAGGCGCAGCGCGGCGAGCCCGTGGTTCTTGGCCAGATCACCTTCGCGCGGCAAGTCGGCCGGTACGCGAAGGGGCATCCGCGTTACGTGCCGCTCCCGGAAGAGCAGGTGGAACAGCTCAAGGCGGCGACGATCGCGGATGTTCGCAAGTTCTACACGGAGTTCTACGGCGCCTCCACAGGCGAGCTGGCGGTCGTTGGCGACTTCGACGACGCCGAGATCGCGCGGGTCGCCTCCGAGGCCTTCGGCGGGTGGAAGAGCGCGACCCCGTTCAAGCCGGTTCCGGTGTCACTTGCGGCGACCACGAACGGAAAGCAGAGCCTCGAGACGCCCGACAAAGCGAACGCCTTGTTC
>DATEHJ010000579.1:0-6665 GCA_035279645.1 Gemmatimonadaceae bacterium | reverse complement strand
CTATACGGCGCGCCGCTGCCACTCGCAACGGCTATCTCGTTCACTTTACCCTCTGTGGGGCGAAACCGAGACTGAGATCTCAGAACTGAGAATTGAGATCGGTCCTCTTTGCCTTGGCGGGCGCGCATCTCACCCAGGCCTGGCGAGTCCAGAATCGAGACACGGAGGCTCGCGACGCCAGACGTGAGACCGAGGCTTGCTCTCACGTCGGGCGCCCCGAGTCTCCGCGTCTCGCGTCTGGACTCGCCGTCGCGGGTGAGATGCGAGTCAAGCGCCTGGAAAAGGAAGGATCTCACGTCTCACATCGCGAGTCTCAGTCTCACTGACTAGACACGAGCGAGACTGAGATCTCTATCCGCTCGCGACTTCCCTCTGGAACACGGGCTCGTCAGGCAGGATGTTGTCGGGGCGAGCCTGCTTGCGCCGCTTCTGGAAGATGAACTCCGGCGCGAGCGCGATGCCCAGGATCGTGACGGGCAGGATCTGTTGCGTCTGAATGAGGAACGCCACCGCGATCGCCTCGTTCTGGTCGAGTCCAAACGCCGCCGCCGTTGCGGCGTAGAGCACCTGAAACACGCCGACGTTGCCCGGGGTCGCGCGGATCGCGAAGCCGATGTTCACCGCGAGGATCGCCGCGACCGTGCCGACCAGCGGAAGGGGGAAGTGCGCCGCCCGTGCGGTGAGCGCGTAGGTCGCTACCTGGAGCACCCAGACACCGACGGAGAGCAATATCGCCGCGCCAAATCGCGGACCTGTAGAAAGGCCCGACACCGCGTGCATGAAGCGACGCGCGTACTGTCTCGTTTTCGCTCTCCAGCCCTCGCCGGTGCCTTCGAGCAGATGCTCGGCGCCCTCCGGCCGACGCACGAGGTACACGAGCATCACCGCGATCACGGCCAAAGCGATCCACGCGAACGGCCTCGTCCGCTCGAGCGCTGGTGGCAGCGGCAGCAGAGAAACCGCCAGCGCAAGCATCACCACGTAGCCGATCAGCTCAAAAAGCCGCTCGAGCGCGAGCGTCGCCAGCACCTTCGCGCTCGTGACGTGTGAGGCACGCGAGACGAAGATCACACGCGCCGCATCACCGCTGTTCGCGACAAGCACGTTGTTCAATCCCGCGCCGGCGAAGGTCGCGCGGAGCGTGAGCCAGAGCGAGGTAACGCCAATGGGGCGGAGAAAGACCCACCACCTTACTCCCTTGAGCACGAGCGACAGCAGATTCACGAGCGCCGCGAGGAGCAGGATCGAAAGTGAGGAGTCTTGAATCGCGGCCCAGGTCGAATGCCAGTTCACTTTCCTGGCAAATACCACGAGCATCACCAGAACGATCGCGGTGATGGACCATCGCAATGCGCGAGTCAGGTGTCGCTTCATGTGACCGAACAAGGCACCGCCCGTGCCGTTCAGGTACGAATCACCCGAAGGGGTCGCACCCGTGGCCATGCTGCCATTGGAGAATGGCCCCCCTTATCCTGCGGCGCGCTCTTCGAGGATCGGTTCGTCGGGCAGCACGTTGTCGGGACGCGCCGCTTTGCGGCGCTTCTGGAAGATGAACTCCGGTGCGAGCGCGATGCCCAGAATCGTGACCGGCAGGATCTGCTGCGTCTGAATGAGGAACGCCACGGCGAGGGCCGTGTTCTCATCGAACCCAAACGCCGCGGTCGTCGCGGCGTAGAGCACTTGAAATATGCCGACGTTACCAGGTGTGGCGCGAACCGCGAACCCGACGTTCACCACGAGAATCGCCGCGACCGTCCCAACGAGCGGGAGAGGAAAGTGAGCCGCGGTGGCGGTGAGCGCGTACGTCGCGACTTGCATTGCCCAGATCAGGACAGAGAGCGCGAGGGCAACGGCAAAGCGCGGCCCCGTCGAGATGCCGGCCAGGGTCTGCATGAATCGACGGATGTACAGTCGCGCCTTCGCGCGCCATCCGTCCCCTGTACCGAGCAGCTGCTCGGCGCCTTCTGGGCGGCGAACGAGATACACGAGCACCACGGCGACCACCGCCAGCGCGAACCACGCGACGTGCCTCAACTCCTCCAGCACCGACGGAAGCGGCAGAAACGACACCGCTAGCGCCAGCATCACGACGTAACCGATGAGCTCGAAGAGGCGCTCGAGCGCGAGCGTTGCCAGCACCTTCGCGCTCGTCACATGGGCCGCGCGCGAGACGAAGATTACCCGCGCCGCTTCGCCGCTGTTGGCGACGAGCACGTTGTTCAATCCGGCGCCGGCGAAGGTCGCTCGGAGCGCGAGCCAGAGCGAGGTGACGCCAATCGGGCGAAGAAAGACCCACCACCGAACACCCTTTAGCGCGAGCGACAACAGATTCACGAGCGCCGCGAGGAGCAGAATCGAAATTGAGGAATCTTGAATCGCGGCCCACGTCGAGTGCCAGTTCACCTTCGTCGCGAAGATGACGAGCATAACGAGGATGATCCCCGTGATCGCCAATCGCAGTACGCGCGCCGGATCTCGCCTCATGCCGCCTGATCGAGGGTGGTGAACTCGAGCCCCGCTTTACGAATGCGATCGACGATGAGAGGCACCGCGTGCGCCGTCTGCAGTCGATCGCCCAAAGGATCGTATCCGTCTCCGTCGTGCAGCAACAGAATCGCACCGCGCCTTGCCACGCGAACCGTACGGTCGGCAATGACGTCTGCGCCAGGGCGCGCCGTGTCCCAAACACCGTGACCCCACCCAACCGTCCGCTGACCGAGCGTGCGCGCGATGTAGGTGACCCACGGGCTGCGAAAGCCATGCGGCGCGCGAAAAAACGCCGGCCGTACACCGCAGGAACTTACGACTGCCGCAGTTCCAAGTTGCAAATCATTTCGCACATATCGGGGCGATTTGAGGTGCAGCTTCCGGTGGAAGTAGCCGTGATTGCAGACGCAGTGTCCCTCGTCGGCAATGCGCCGCACGAGATGGGGCCAACGTTCGGCGTGCCGGCCGAGAATGAAGAACGAAGCCTTCGCGCCGCGCGCCGCGAGGGCGTCGAGAATGGCCGGCGTCGCGTCGGGATTCGGGCCGTCGTCGAAGGTGAGCGCGACGAACGGCTCGTCACTGCGCAAATGCGCAATGACGGGGCCGAAGATCGGGCTGTTGGGATAGAACGCACCGTGCGCGAGCGCGCCGGCGAATAAAGCGCCGAGCGCGGGCGCAACGATCATGCGACTTCTTCAGTCACGTGGCCGAGGACGGTGCGGTAGACTTCGAGCACTTGCGACGTCACTCGAGCCCATGAATACGAAAGCGAATTCTGTCGCCCGGTGAGTCCGAGGCGAATGCCGAGACCCGGGTCATCCAGAATGCTGACGAGCGAGTCCGCGAGCGCGCGATGATCGCCGCACGGCACCATCAACGCCTCGCGCTCGTGTTTGACGACATCGCGGAATCCGAGAATGTCGGAGCAAACGACCGGAGTCTCGCACGCCATCGATTCCAGCAGCGTAATACCAAAAGATGCTTTCGTTGTTGGACAGGCGTACACGCTGCTGTGTGCGTAGTAGCTCGGCCGCCCCTCGAGTACCGCACCGACGAAGAGAATGTCCGGATCGCCGCCGGCGAGACGATAGTAATGGTCGCGGAGCGGACCGTCGCCAACAACGACGAGCTTTGCCTTGCGAGAATCGCCCTTGATATAACGGAACGATTCGATCAGCGTCGAGAGACCGTTGCGCGGATCGAAGCGGCCGAGGAAAAGAATCGTCGGAACATCGCGCGGGAATCCGCGCGGCGCAGGGGCGGCCGGATTAAAAACGTCGGTGTCGATGCCGTTCGGTATGATCTTCCAATCAGCGTCGAAGTATCGATCGAGCGCGACGGTGGTGCTGTTCGAGACGGCGATCGCGGTGCTCAACATGTCCAGGCGCTTCTGGAAATAGCGTCGCCCCAGCGTGTAGCCAACGGACTTGTCGAAGTACGTGTGGAACGTGCCGACGACGGGGCAGTCTGCTTCCTCGATTGCGAGCAGCGGGAGCACCGGCGTGAGCGGCGAATGCACGTGCACGACGTCGTACTGTCCGCGGCGCAATACTTCGCGCATCTGACGTCGCAGTCCCCATCCGACCGTGATTCGAGCTTGCGAACCATTGCAATACACCGGCTGGCTGCGGCCGAGTCGAATGACGTGCGGCTGCGGCTGCGCGCCGGGAATGTGCGACGTGATGACGTCGACATGATGACCACGCCGACGCGCTTCGCGCGCAAAGAAATGGACGTGTTCGCAGACCCCGCCGAGATGCGGATAGTAGTACTCCGTCACCAATGCGATGCGGAGGGAACGATCGTCCCGAACAACCGGCAAATGCGGCAGCTCGGGAAGGGAGGGGTGTCTAAGTGCGCGGGGGTTCTTGAGAGCCAGATTCAAGAGCGGCATGGGCTGCGGCGAGGCGGGCGATTGGGACTCGGTAGGGGGAGCACGAGACGTAATCCAGGCCGATCGAATGGCAAAACTTCACGGAGCGCGGCTCACCGCCATGTTCGCCGCATATTCCGACCTTTAGCTCAGGGCGGACGCTCCGACCGGCAGTTACGGCAATGCCAATCAGCTTCCCAACTCCGTTCTGATCCAAAACTTGAAACGGATCGTCGGGAATTATACCACGTTCGACGTAATTCGGAAGGAAGCGTCCAGCATCGTCTCGGCTCAGGCCGAAGGTGGTCTGAGTTAAATCATTGGTGCCAAAGGAAAAGAACTCGGCCGATTTTGCGATCTCGTCCGCGGTGAGTGCAGCCCGCGGCAGCTCGATCATCGTGCCGATCGTGTACGGAACGTCCTCTCCCATTGCTCCGAGAACCTGGCGAGCGACGTCTTCAAGAACGCCTCGCTGATTTTCGAATTCCCTCACCGTGGCTACGAGCGGAATCATGATCTCAGGACGGACGTCGATGCCGCGGCGTTTCGCACGCACAGCGGCCTCGAAGATTGCGCGACCCTGCATCTCGGTGATCTCCGGATAGGTGATCCCGAGGCGACAGCCGCGGTGTCCGAGCATTGGATTCGTTTCACGCAGAGACTCCACGATATGCAGCAGCTCGGCGCGTGATATGCCGAGCGTCCGCGCCAACAACTTGCTCTCCTCGCCGCCGTGGGGAAGGAACTCATGCAGGGGAGGATCGAGCAGACGGATAGTTACTGGTAACCCGTGCATCGCTTCGAAGATCCCTTCGAAGTCACTCCGCTGAATTGGCAGGAGCTTCGTGAGGGCGCGCCGGCGCCCAACGAGGTCGCGCGCAACGATCATTTCGCGCATCGCGTTGATGCGGTCGCCTTCGAAAAACATGTGCTCGGTTCGGCAGAGCCCAATCCCTTCCGCACCGAATCCGCGCGCCACGCGCGCATCAGCCGGCGTGTCAGCGTTCGCGCGCACTTTGAGACGTCGCGTTTCATCCGCCCAACCAAGCAAGCGCGCGAAGGACGCGTACGTCGAGGCGCCGTGCGCGGGCCGCATGCCGCGAATGACTTGCACGACTTCGCTCGGCGTCGTCGGCAGATCGCCTTTGTAGACCTTGCCGCTCGCGCCGTCGACGGTGATGTAGTCGCCTTCGATGACTGTGATTCCGTCGACGGTGAATTGCCGCTTCTCGAGATCGACGTGCATGTCCTTCGCGCCGACGACGGCGCACTTGCCCATGCCGCGCGCGACGACCGCTGCGTGACTCGTCATTCCGCCGCGCGCGGTGAGCACCGCTTTCGCCGCGACAATTCCATGAAAGTCCTCGGGCGTCGTTTCATCGCGCACGAGAATCACGCTCGTGCCGTCGTTCGCGCGATGTTCGGCAACGTCCGGATCGAACACGGCGATGCCGCTCGACGCACCCGGGCTCGCGGGGAGGCCGGTCACGATCGGAGTTGCGCGAACGCTCATGTCGATCACCGGATGGAGCAACTGTCCGAGTTGATCGGGCGGCACGCGCAACACGGCGGTGCGCGAATCGATCAGCCCTTCGTCGACCATCTCCGTCGCAACACGAACCGCCGCCGTCGCGGTGCGCTTCCCCGTGCGCGTTTGCAGGAGATACAACGAGCCACGCTCTACGGTGAACTCGATGTCCTGCATCTCGCGGTAATGCTTCTCGAGCCGATCCTGGGTCGCGAGCAGTTCCTCGTACGCGCCGGGGAGTCGCGTCGCCATCTCGTTGATCGAGAGCGGCGTGCGAATGCCGGCCACGACATCCTCACCCTGCGCGTTGACGAGGAACTCACCGTAGAACGTGCGCTCACCCGTGGAGGGATCGCGTGTGAACGCGACGCCCGTGCCGGAATCCTCGCCCATGTTGCCGAACACCATCGCGACGATGTTCACCGCCGTCCCCAGGTCTTCGCTGATGCCGTTCACGCGCCGATAGTCGACGGCCTTCTTCAGCGTCCACGAACGCCACACCGCCTCGATCGCGCCCCAGAGCTGCACGGCAGGATCCATCGGGAATTCCTTGCCGCTCACCGCCCGGACGAGACTCTTGTACTCCTCGACCAGGTTGCGCAGCTCACCTTCGCTGAGCTCCGCGTCGGTCGCGACGCCGGCGGTGAGACGCTTCGCCTTTAGAAGTTGCTCAAATTGCGGGAACGGGACGTGGAGCACGACATCGCCGTACATCTGAATGAAGCGGCGAAACGAATCGAAGGCGAAGCGCGGGTTGCCGCTCTGCCGCGCGAGACC
>DATEHJ010000578.1:0-7510 GCA_035279645.1 Gemmatimonadaceae bacterium | reverse complement strand
AATCTTCTCCCGACGCTCGGCGTGTCTCCAACCCTCGGTCGCGGCTTCGCCGAGGACGAAGGACTCCCGGGAAAGAACACCGCGCTCCTCATCAGCAGCACACTCTGGCAGCGGCACTTCGCGGGCGCGAAAGACGTCGTCGGAAAGCGATTGCTCGTCGAGGGTGTGCCGTTCACGATCATCGGCGTGATGCCGAGTGATTTCCATTTTCCGCACGCGTCAACACAGTACTGGCAACCGCTCGCGTTCAATCCCGCGAACGTCGGCGTCACGTGGGGCGTGTGGGACAAGAGGATGATCGGCCGGCTCGCGCCTGGCGTGGCGGCCGCGCAAGCACAACGCGAAGTGCGCGACGTGTGGCCGACGCTGCGCTCGTTGAATCCGATCTGGGACCCCGGCCCCGACTATCGGCGAGACGCGACCGCGGCGCCGCTGCAGAATGACGTTGTCGGATCGACAGGGCGGCTGCTGTGGATTCTCTTCGGCTGTGTGCTGCTCGTGCTGCTTGTCGGTTGCGTGAACGTCGCGAATCTGCTGCTCGCGCGAGCCACGGCGCGCGCGCGGGAGCTCAGTGTCCGCGCCGCGCTCGGCGGAGGGCGCGGGCGACTCATCCGTCAGCTCATCACCGAGAGTCTCTTGCTTTCCATGCTCGGTGCCGCGTTAGGCGTTGCGCTCAGCGTCGGCGGTGTGCGCTGGCTCGTCGCCGTGATGCCGCCGGGTATCCCGCGCGCCGACGAGATCTCGGTGAACGGAACGGTGCTGACGTTCACGGCCATCATCGCGATCATCACCGGCGTGCTTTTCGGTATCGTGCCGGCGCTCCGCGCGACGCAACATGCCAAGGCGGGTTCGTCGGTGGACCTCGGCCGCCGCACCAGCCACGGCGCGCAGCATCATCGCGTCTCCAGTGTCCTCGTGACCGCGGAGGTCGCGCTGGCGGTATTGCTCGTCGTCGCCGCGACGCTACTCGTGCGCAGCTTTGCGGCGCTACGCGGTGTGAACCTCGGCTTCGACACGGGCCATGTCATCGCGGCACGCATCACGCCACCCAACGAGAACTACGCAGATTCGACCCGTGTGAGCCTGTTGTACAATGCGGTCGTCGAGCGATTGGCGACGATGCCCGGTGTGACCAACGTCGCGATCGTCGACAAGCTGCCGATGGCGCAGGCCGTCTGGGGTGTCGCGCTCCGCGTCGAAGGGCAATTCGAAGACAACAAGCACTTGCTGCCGACGATCGGACACCTGCAGCAAGTGACCCCGGAGTACTTCCAGGCGATGCGGATTCCCCTTTTGCGCGGCAGGCAATTCAGCGCGACGGATCGGGCCGGCCAGCTACCCGTCGCCATCGTGAGCCAGAGCGTCGCGCAGCGCTTCTGGCCTAACGCGGATCCGATCGGCCGGCGGATCGGCCTGCCCTGGGATTCGCCACTGCTGACGATCGTCGGCGTCGTGCCTGATACCAAGCAGGACAGCTTACGCGATACGTCGCGAACGAGCGTCTACATGCCATGGGCGCAACGAACGGCGTTCCTCGGCGGCGAGATGTGGGTGTTGGTGCGCAGTGCCAGCGATCCGACTCTACTCGCTGCCGCCGTCCGCGCCGTCGTCCGTGAGCTCGATCGCGCGGTGGCCGTGAGCGACATCCGAACGATGGACGCGGTTGTCGCGGAATCCATTCGCGGGACGCGATTCACCGTACTTCTCGTCGGTGCCTTCGCGCTCGCGGCGCTCTTGCTTGGCGCGATCGGGATCTACGGAGTGATGTCCTATCTCGTCGGCCAACGCACGCAGGAGATGGGAATCAGGCTCGCCCTCGGCGCGACGATGAGCGCGGTGATTGCTCTCGTCGTCGGCCGCGCGGCCGGACTCGCCGCCGTGGGCATCGCCGTTGGAATCGTCACGGCTCTGTTCGCGACGAGATGGCTGACGGCGCTGCTGTACGATGTCTCGGCGACGGATCCCATCACGTTCATGTTGGTGCCGCTGTTGTTCCTGGCGGTCGCCATCGTCGCGAGCTACGCACCGGCGCGTCGAGCGACGCGGATCGATCCGGTGAGGGCACTACGTGCAGAGTGACGGGTGGCTAGTGGCTAGAGGAGTGACTAGCCACTAGTCACTAGCGACTAGCAACTCGTGGTTTGGGGTCTCCGAGCTTCGCCATTCGCCTAACGAATTCCGCCGCCTGACCGTGCGTCGCGAACCAGACTTTGCCCTTCCCAACGGAATCGATGTGGGCGAGCAGTTGCTCGAGGGCGACGACGCGCGAGCGGTGCCCGGAGATGTGCGGGTGCATCGTGAGAACGAACATCGTTCCCTCCTCGAGCGCCTTGTCGAACTCGTCCATCCAGACGCGCGCCACGTCACGCGGAGGGCTGTAGCTGTTGCCGCGGGGATCGAAGAGCGGCGCGTCGTCGAGGATCCACTCGACGGGAATCTCGACCAGCCCCGTCGGCGTGCGGTCTTGCAGCAGCTCATATGGCCTTTCGTCCGCCATGAGCGAGCTCTCATATCGGAAGCCGAGGTCGCGTAAAATGCCTAACGTGTTCGGACTCATGTTCCAGCTCGGCGCGCGATATCCGGTGGGCTTGGTACCAGTGAGCTGCGTCAGCTCGGCGATAGCCTTCGTGAGGAGCGCACGCTCGGCCGAGTCCGGGAGCGTGGTGTTCATCTCGTGAATCCAGCCGTGGACACCGAACTCGTTTCGGCCGCTCTGCTTGATCGCCGCCGCCATTTCGGGCGCGAGCGCGAGACTGACGGAGGGGATGAAGAATGTGGCGGGCACTTTGTAACGATCGAGCAACCGCAGCACGCGAGGCAGCCCCTCGCGCGACCCGTATTGCCCCTGCGAGAGCGAGCCCGGATTGGGATCACCGAAGCGCAGCGCGACCGTCTCGTTGTCGACGTCGAACGAGAGGAGCACGGCGACGCGAGCGCCATTGGGCCACGCGTTAGGCTGTAGCGATTGGCCGGCGCGCACGGCGTTCACGACCGTGCGCACGGTGTCCATGCTCCACTTCCAGCCGGGCTTCACGTTTGGCGGCGTCGGCTGTGCCTGAGCGAGTATCACCGACGGGACGAGAAGAAGGATGAAACTCTTCATAGCGCGCTCGCGAAAAGGTGAGGACAGTATGCGTTTCCAAGTGGCTGGCGACTAGTTGCTAGTGACTAGCCACAAGCCACTAGCTACTAGCCACTAGCAGGCCCCCTCTAGCGATCCCCCGACCGGTTCCTACATTCGCCCTATGAGTGCCCCCACACCGCTCCCCGATCTGGCCAAATTGCGTATCAACCGGGACTCGCCCCCTCCCGGCGTGCGGCGCGCGGTCGTACGTAACGCGATCTTTGCCGTGATCGTGTTCGGATTGGCGGCCGCGGTGTTGTTCGTTATGCGCGAGCGGTCCGTGCCGGCGGTGCAAACCATCGTTGCGATGGCATCGGCCGATCCGGGATCCAAGGGGGGTTCCGGCGGCGCGGCGACGAGCGTGACCGCGAACGGCTATATCGTCGCGCGCACGCATGCGTCCGTCTCATCCAAGGTGCCGGGGCGACTCGCGTTTCTCGGCGTGAGCGAAGGCTCCTTAGTGAGCGAAGGCGAAGTGATCGCGCGCCTCGAGAATGGCGACTACGAAGCGCAGGTCGCCGAAGCCACGGCGAACCTCGCGACAAGCCACGCTCAGCAAGTCGAGTCGGAGGCGGACCGCGATCAACAGCAGAACGACGCCAAGCGCCTGCGCGACATCCGCGCGCAGAACAAGCAGCTGGTCTCACTGCAGGAGGTCGACGCCGCCGAGACGCGTCTCTCGACCGCGGAGGCCCGCGTGAGGGCGGCGGTAGCGCGCGTGACAGCGGCGGAAGCGTCCCTCCGTTTCGCGCGCGTGAATCTCGCGAACACCGAAATCCGCGCTCCGTTTACGGGAACCGTGTTGCGTAAGGAGGCCGAAGTCGGCGAGGTGGTTGCGCCGTCGGTCGGCGGCGGACTGACGCGCGGCGCGGTCGTGACGATGGCGGATCTCAAGAGCCTCGAGGTCGAGGTCGACGTCAACGAGGCGTACATCGCGCGGCTGCACAAAGGCGAAGCGGCGCGCATCACGCTCGACGCGTACCCCGACACCTCCTTCGACGGACACGTTAGGCAGGTCGTGCCGACGGCGGACCGGCAGCGCGCGACGGTACAGGTCAAGGTGGGGATCGACAACCCGGACCAGCGTGTGCTCCCCGAGATGGGCGCGCGCGTCGATTTTCTGGAGCCGGAAACGAAGCTCGCTGGATCACCGACAGCGGCGTCCGTCGCGCCGCGCATTCGGCTGCCGGCGGCGGTGGTGCACGAAGAGAGCGGTCAGTCGATCGTGTGGCTTGTGCGAGACGACCGGCTCGAATCGCGCGTTGTCGAGGCAGGGCCGACGAGCGCCGGGTTTCGGGAGATTCGGAAGGGGCTCTCCGGAGGCGAGATGCTCCTTTCGGGCGGCGTCGATCAGCCGCGCGCGGGCATGCGCGTATCGGTGAGCAAACACTAAATCATAGTGGGAGGGGCATCATGGCCCTGGTCGAGATTCGCGACGTGGTGAAGTCCTTTCAACGCGATACGCAACGCATCGACGTCTTCAATGGCATCACACTCGACGTGGCCGAGGGGAGCTTCCTCGCGCTGATGGGACCGTCGGGCTCGGGAAAGTCCACCCTGCTGAATCTCATCGCCGGCCTCGACAAGCCGAACAGCGGCACGATCGAAGTCGCCGGCTCGATGGTGAGCGCGATGACGCCGAGTCAGCTCGCCCCGTGGCGTGCGCGCCACGTCGGTTTCGTGTTTCAGCAATTCAATCTGTTGCCGGTCCTCACGGCATATCAGAACGTCGAGTTGCCGCTGCTCCTCACCCATCTCTCCAAAAAGGAGCGTGACGAGCGCGTGCGTCTGGCGTTGGGCGTCGTTGGCCTCGACGACCGGATGGATCACTATCCACGGCAACTTTCCGGCGGCCAGGAGCAGCGCGTGAGCATCGCGCGCGCGATCGTCGGCGACCCGACGGTGATTCTCCTCGACGAGCCGACGGGCCAGCTCGACGCGAAGAGCTCCCAGGAGGTGCTCGCGCTGCTGCAGCGGCTGAACCGCGAGTTCAGGAAAACAATCGTCATCGTCACACACGACGCGCACGCGGCCGAGCGGGCGACGACGGTGCTGCATCTCGAGAAGGGTGACCTGATTCGCGGCAGCGCGACGCCGAGCCTGCGCTCGGGCGACGCGGCGGCCGCGGGGATGACACGATGAAATACCTACCGCTGGTTCTCGCCAATCTCGGTCGCCACAAGAAGCGCACGGTGCTCACGATCATCAGCGTGGCGCTGGCGCTTTTCCTTTTCGCGTCGCTGCAGACCGTGGTGACGACGATCGCCGGCGCCGCCAACTTCGGCAGTGCGCGCCGACTCGTGTCGACCAATGCGACGGGCATCGTCTTCACGCTCCCGATCGCGTACGCCAATCGACTGCAGGCGCAGCCGGGCGTCGAGGCGGTGACGTGGGCCAATTGGTTCGGCGGCCGCTACGGCGATGGCAAGCGCTTCTTCGCCACGTTTGCGATCGATCCGAAATCGTACCTCGAGATGTATCCGGAAATGGTGATGCCGGACGAGCAGAAGCAAGCGTTCCTCCGCGAACGGACGGCGGCCCTGGTCGGCAAGAGCCTGATGGATGCGTTTGGATGGAAGCTGGGTCAGAACATCACGCTGCAAGGCACCATCTTCCCCGGCGATTGGACGTTCACGATCCGCGCCGTGTACAAGCCGACGGATCCGCAGATCGGCGAAGACGTCGTGATGTTTCATCACGAGTACTTCGAGGAGCGATTGGGCCGGCCGGGGCAGGCAGGATGGTACATCGTGAAGATCGATCGCACCGATCGCGCCGCGCCGATCGCCAAAGCGATCGACGATCAGTTTAGAAACTCTTCATCGCCGACGAAGACCGGCACCGAACAGGCCTTTAATGCAAGCTTTGCCACCATGTGGGGCAATGTGAGTTTGCTCATGGGCACGATCGGCATGGCCGTCGTCTTCGCGATCCTCCTCGTGACCGCGAACGCGATGATGATGAGCGCCCGCGAACGCACGCGCGAAGTGGCCGTGCTCAAAACGATCGGGTTCGGCAACCGGACGCTCTTCAGTGTCGTGATGCTCGAGGCGGGAGTCATCGCGATCACCGGCGCGGTGATCGGTCTGGGCGGGGCGAAAGTCCTGTACAAGGCGACGCATTTCAGCGGCGGCGGCTTCTTGCCTGGCTTCGACGTCACCGGCAGTACGTTGGCCCTCGGCTCGACCGTCGCGCTGGTTCTCATGGTCGCGAGCGGCGTCGTGCCGGCGATTCGCGCGGCACGGCTGCCGGTGATCTCCGCATTGAGGCAAGTCGAATGAAGATTCCCTTCGTGTACAACTGGCGGAGCGTGGTGCAACGGCCGGCGTCGACGGCGTTCACGGCCGTCGGCATCGCGCTCGTCGTCGCGGTGTTCATCGGCATGCTTGCGCTCGCGAATGGCTTCCGCGCCGCGTTAGCGCGCACCGGCTCGGACAGCAACGCGCTCGTGCTCCGGCGCGGAGCCGACTCGGAGCTCTCCAGCGGTATCGACCGCCCGACGGCCACTCTCCTCGCGACGTCGCCTCACGTCGCGCTCGCGGCCGATGGGCGTCCGCTCGTGAGTCCCGAAGTCTACGTGCTCGTCCCGCTCGTTAGGGTCGGCGGGGACAGCACCAAGGTCGGCAATGTCGTCGTTCGCGGCATCAGCGAGAAAGCGTGGGACGTTCGTGCGAACGTTGGCGTCGTGCGCGGCCATCGCCCCACGTCCGGCCGCGCCGAGATTTGCGTCGGGAGCAAAGTCGTCGGCCGCTACGATCACACCGCGGTCGGCGACAAGCTGCGCTTTGCCGGCCGAAACTGGGACATCGTCTGTCAGTTCAGTGCTGGCGGCTCCGCGTTCGAATCGGAGATCTGGGGCGAGAACGAGCAGTTCATGCCCGTGTTTCGCGGGGAAGCCTTCCAATCCGTCTCGTTCCGGCTGAAGGATCCCGCCGCGTTCGAGGAGGCGAAGCGGGCGCTCGAGGCGGACAAGCGCCTCCAGGTCGATGTGCATCGCGAGTCGACATTCTACGTTCAGCAATCGAAGCTCCTCGGCGACATTCTCGAGTTCCTCGCGATCGTGATCACGAGCATCATGGCGGTCGGCGCGGTGTTCGGGGCGGTGAACACGATGTATGCGGCAGTCGCCGGGCGGACGCCGGAGATTGCCGTGCTGTTGACGTTAGGCTTTCACCCGCGCAGCGTGCTCGCGAGCTTCCTCGTCGAGTCGGCGATCATCGCGGCGATCGGTGGTGTGATCGGCTGTTTGATCGCTCTGCCCGTGAACGGATTCGTTGCGAGCACAACGAACTGGTCGAACTTCAGCGAGATTGCGTTCAACTTCCGCGTCACGCCGGGGCTCTTGCTCGCGGGGTTGATCTTCGCGGTCGTCATGGGCGTCGCCGG
>DATEHJ010000577.1:0-2182 GCA_035279645.1 Gemmatimonadaceae bacterium | reverse complement strand
GGTACGAGCCATCGAAGCATTCGACCCGGAAGTCGACCATCGGATAACCGGCGAGGACGCCGCGGGCGGCCGCTTCCTGAATTCCTTTGTCGACCGCCGGAATGAACTTGGACGGAATCGAACCGCCGACGATCTGATCGTCGAACACGTAACCCTCGCCACGCGGGAGCGGCATGAGACGCACCCAGCAATCGCCGAACTGCCCTCGGCCGCCGGTTTGCTTCTTGTGCCGCCCCTGTCCTTCCCCTTTGCCTCGCAGCGTTTCGCGGTAGGCAATGCGCGGCTTCGTGAGCTCGGCGGTGACACCGAATTTCCGTTTGAGTTTCGCCATCGACACCTCGAGATGGCGTTCGCCAACGCCGGCAACGATCGTCTCGTGCGTCTCGGGATCGTAGTGCGTCGTGAAGGTCGGATCCTCATCGTGCAGACGATGCAGGCCCTGCTGCACCTTTTCTTCATCACCGCGCGCGGACGCGTGAACGGCGAAGGTGACTAACGGCTCAGGCAGCCGGATGTCCGGCAGGCGGATCGGTTGCTCGCGTGTAGAGAGCGTGTCGTTCGTGTGCGTGTTCTTGAGCTTGGCCACACAGCCGATGTCGCCCGCGTGCAGACGCAGAACCTCCGTCCGATCCTTACCCTGCGACACGCTCAGGTGACCGAGCTTTTCCGAGATGTTGCGGCTGGCGTTATACACCTCTTGTCCGTTAGCCACCGTCCCTGAAAAAATGCGGAAGAAGGACACGTCGCCCACGTGCGGCTCCGTCAGGGTCTTGAACACGGAAGCGGTGAATGGTTGTTCATCGCGGGCGTGAATCTCGATCGTCCGATCCCCCACCGAACCTGTGAAGGCGTGCAGCTCTTCCATCTCGTAGGCGGACGGCATGAGCTCGACGATCTTCGTGAGCAAGGCGCGCGTTCCGTACGTCAGCTCGGCCGACACGCAAAAGAGGGGGAACAGCTCGCCTCTCTTCATCCCCTCCTTCATCGCGGCGATCGCCTCGTCGCGAGTGATCTCGGTGCCCTCGAGGTACCGCTCGAGCATGGAGTCGTCGGTGGCCGCGATGGTCTCGATCAATTCCTGGTAGTACCTGTCGAACTGTGCCCGATGGTCGTCTGGAACGTCCACTTCGTCGTACTCGCCAGACTTCGTGCCCTTCTTGTAGCTGTGTAGTTTGCGCGAGAACAGGTTGATGATGCCGTCGAACGCCGCGCCTTCGCCCACCGGAATCTCTACCGGGATCACTTTGGTCGTTAGGCGGTTCTTGATCGACGCGTAGACCCGGTCGAAGCTGGCGTTTTCTTTGTCGAGCAGCGATACGACGAACAGCACCGGATCTTTTCGCTCGACGGCTTCACGGAACATCTTTTCGGTGCCGACCTCGACGCCGGCGGTCGCGCTCACCACCACCAGCGCGCCGTCCGCCGCGGCAAGCGCGGAGATGGCATCGCCGTGGAAGTCGAGATATCCCGGCGCGTCGATCAGGTTGATCTTGGCATCCATCCACTCCGCATGCGCGCAGCCGAGGTTGATCGAGTACTTGCGCTCCACCTCCTCGGGCGCAAAATCCGTGAGTGCCGTACCATCACGTACCGATCCGTGACGCTTGCTGGATCCGGAAACAAAAGCGAGCGCATCGACCAAGGTGGTCTTCCCGCTCGCTCCGTGTCCAACCACCGCCACGTTGCGGATCTCCGAGCTGCTGTACTCCCGCATGGTAGGCTCCTCCGCTGTCGGTCCGCTCACCGCGCCGGCGACGCCGGACGTGGTCATGGTGATGGCGCGCCGGGCTCGTCCCGGTCACGATCTCCCCCTTTCGCTATGCTAGCCCACGGTCCCGGGGCGCAGCAAGGGAGCCCGACTCGTCCTAGAGCACGCCAATGCGCGGTGCCCGGCCAAGGAGACCACGCAGCTCGTCGACCGTCGCGTCAACCAGATGAAACTCTGCCGGGCATGCGATTGCGCGCGGCGCTTCGCGAGAGTTCCCGATGCACGTGAAGAGCACCGCCTCGCCGCCGTGAGGCGTGAAGGTGCGACCGGCACTCCAGAGCCGGCCTGCCTCATCCTCGAAGAGGCGCTCGACCCCGGAGGAACGACGGGCAGGCCGGCGCCCCGATGAACTCGTCATGGTCCACCTCCAGACCTACCCTGCGTACTCCGGCGATCATCGTCAAGGGAACGGAT
>DATEHJ010000576.1:0-4112 GCA_035279645.1 Gemmatimonadaceae bacterium | reverse complement strand
GCAGGTCGCGCCCACGGATCGCGTGCTGATGCACATCTCGAACTTCCGCCCCGTGAAGCGGGTCCGCGACGTCGTTCGCATCTTCGCTCGTGTCCGCGCCGAAATTCCGAGTGTGCTCGTGATGGTCGGCGACGGTCCTGATCGCGTGGACGCCGAGGCGGAGGCGCGCGACCTCGGCGTCGACGACCGGGTTTTCTTCCTTGGCAAGATCGAGACGGTGGCCCCGCTGCTGTCGGCCGCCGATCTCTTTCTCATCCCGTCGCAGAGTGAGTCCTTTGGCCTCAGTGCGCTCGAAGCGCTCGCTTCTGGCGTGCCGGTCGTCGGCACGAATGCCGGTGGACTTCCCGAAGTGGTTCGCAATGGTGAAACGGGTGCGCTCTGTGAGGTTGGCGACGTCGACGGCATGGCGACCGCAGCGACTGACATTCTCCGCGACCGCGATCGCTGGCAGTCGATGAGCACTCTCGCATCGCACGACGCCCGGGAACGATTCGCGATGGATGACGTTGTCGAGCAGTACGAGTCTTTCTACGATCTCGCTCTTTCCGTCCGCTCGTAGCCCTCGCCCCCACTTTCGTGACCGTCTTTCAGGCTCTCATCCTTGGCATCATCCAGGGGCTTTCCGAATTTCTGCCCATCAGCAGCTCGGCGCACCTCGCCCTTGCTCCATGGATCCTCCACTGGCCCGATCCCGGCTTGGCCTTCGACGTCGCGCTGCATTTCGGCACGCTCATCGCCGTGCTCTGGTACTTTTGGGCGGAGTGGGTTGCGCTGCTCATTGCCGCCAAGGACATCGTCGTCAAACGTCGCATCGAGACCGAGAACGAACGGCGCGTCATCTATCTCATCATCGCGACGATTCCCGGTGCCATCGCGGGGCTCGCCCTCGAGAAGCAAGCCGAGAGCACCTTTCGTGATCCAAGACTGATCGCGGTCGCGCTCATCGTCATGGGCATTCTGCTCTGGGGGATCGATCGTTTTGCCGCGCGGGACCGCCACCTCGCCACGATGAGGTGGACCGACGCACTGTTGACGGGAGTCGCCCAGATGTTCGCGATCATCCCCGGCGTCTCGCGATCGGGGTCGACGATCACGGCTGGTCGCGCGCTGCACTTTACGCGGGAAGACGCCGCGGTTTTCAGTTTCCTCATGAGCATGCCGATCATCGCCGCCGCCGCCGTTCTCAAGATGCCTCAGGCGATTCGGGAACAGGGATTCTCCGCGCCCATCATCGTCGGCGTATTGGCGTCCGCGGTCAGCGGTTGGCTCGCGATCAGCTTCCTGCTCCGCATCGTCACGAAACACAGTTACGGTGCCTTCGCGCTGTACCGCATACTCCTCGGCGTGGCCGTTCTCATCGCCTTCGCGCGGGGCGTGTGAGCGACACGCGGCCGCGGGTAGACGCGCCATCACCGGCGTCGACGTCGTGCTATGACGGTCGGTCCGGCGAGGAGCTCGCCGCGATCCTTTCGCTGCCGCGCGTGGTCGCGCTCCAGGAAGTCCCCTCGACGCTGGATGTCGCCCATGAGTTGGGCGAACGAGGCGCTGCGGCAGGCACGCTCGTCCTCGCCGATGCGCAGACGGCGGGGCGGGGAAGGATGCGACGCACGTGGCGTTCGGAGCGCGGCGCCGGCGTGTGGCTCACGGTGCTCGAGCGCCCGCCGGGTGATGAGGCGTTAGGTGTTCTCGCCCTTCGTCTCGCGCTCGGCCTCGCGCCGGCCCTGGACGCCTTCACCGCGAGCCCAGTCCGACTCAAGTGGCCTAACGACTTGTACGTCGACGGCAAGAAGCTCGCTGGCGTGCTCGTCGAGGCGCGCTGGCGTGGCCCTCGGCTCGACTGGTTGGCCGTCGGCGTCGGTATCAACGTGCGCGCACCCGATGGGTTGGCCGCGGCCGGCCTCGTCCCCGGCACGAGCCGCATCGATGTCCTGCGCGCCATCGTACCAGCGCTGCGCGGAGCGGCCGCTGCGCCGGGCATTCTCAGTCGTGACGAGCTGGCGCGTTTTGCCGCTCGCGACTTTGCTCTCGGCCAGCGATGCCTCGCTCCGGCAATCGGAGTCGTCGCGGGCATCGATGTCGATGGCGCGCTGCTCGTGGACGAAGGCGATGAACGCGCAAAACACCATGCTGGTTCTCTCATCCTCGAGGGTGAGGTCAACTCGTTAGGAGGCTCGGCATGATCCTCGTCTTCGACGTGGGCAACACCGAGACGACCATCGGTCTGTTCGAGGGCACGTCGCTGCGCGGTCACTGGCGAATCATCTCGGGCGTCGAGCGCACCGCCGACGAATTCGGTGTTCTCATTCGCGGGTTGCTCGCGCTCGATGGTCTCGAGTCCGGTGGCATCGATGGCGCCGCGATCGGGTCGGTCGTCCCACGCATCACGAATCCGCTCGTCGAGTCCTGCAGGACGCTCAGCACCGGTCCGGTCATTGTCGTTGACGCACGCGCCGCGCTTCCGATCCGTGTCGACGTCGACGAGCCGCTGACGGTTGGCGCGGATCGCCTCATCAACACTCTCGCAGCGAGTCGCCTCTTCGATCAGGATGCCATCGTTGTGGACATGGGAACGGCGACGACCTTCGACTGCATAACGAGCGATGGCGTCTTCATCGGCGGTGTGATCGCGCCGGGCGTGCAGACGGCGCTCGATACGCTGGTGCGCAGAACTTCCAAGCTGCCGGCGACAGAGCTCGTGGTGCCGCCGAGCGTGATTGGGCGGCGTACCGAGGACTGCATCCGCGCCGGGGTCATGTTCGGTCAGGCCGAAGCGATCGACGGTATCGTCAGGCGAATCAAGAGGAGCTGGCCGAGAAAGCAGGAGCCCATCGTCGTCGCAACTGGGGGGCTTGCCGAGACATTTCGCGCGCTCTGCAGCGAGTTCGATCGCGTGGAGCCACACCTCACCCTCCTCGGCCTCCAAATGGCGTACGCGCACCTCTCGGCCGAGACGAGGCCGAAGACGGTGGCGAAGTCCCGCAAAGCTCGCTAGAGCAACAGCTTAAGGCTCTACGAGGTAGGGGCTGTTCCACTTGACGGAAATGCAAAAATGGGTTAGACTGCGCCGCGCTGTTAGCACTCTCAATAGATGAGTGCTAGAATTTTGGAGTCGCGTTGGACGGTCGCACTGGAGCGAGCGCAACGCACGAGCGACTTCAAAAGACACTGCGCGTGTGCGAAGCACACCCGCACAAAGCCACCGCACCACGGAGGGGAAGACCGTATGGCCACGAAGAGCGCCACGAGTGTGAAGGTCGCACCATTGGCAGACCGCGTCGTCGTCAAGGCGCTGGAGGAGGCGGAGCAAATGCGCGGCGGGTTGTACATCCCGGACACCGCGAAAGAGAAGCCGCAGCAAGGCGAGATCATCGCCGTTGGTCCCGGGCGCTTCGAGAAGGACAAGCGAGTTCCGATGGACGTCAAGGTCGGCGACAAGGTGCTCTACGGAAAGTACAGCGGCACCGAGGTCACGATCGATGGTGAGCAACTGCTCATCCTGCGCGAGTCCGACGTCCTCGCCGTTATCAACTAACAATGGTGCTAGTGGTCAGAGGGTAGGGGTTAGTAAACGAGAAACCCCAGTCCCTAGACCCTGGCCCCTAACCCCCTATTCAAGCTCGGAGCGAACACCATGGCTGCGAAGGAACTCCATTTCAACGTCGAAGCGCGCGCTGCACTGAAGCGCGGCGTCGACCAACTCGCCGAGGCGGTGAAAGTCACGCTCGGCCCCAAGGGACGCAACGTTGTCATCGATAAGAAGTTCGGCGCACCCACCGTCACCAAGGACGGAGTGACGGTCGCCAAAGAGATCGAGTTGAGCGATCCGCTCGAAAACATGGGCGCGCAGATGGTCAAGGAAGTCGCGACCAAGACGAGCGACAACGCGGGCGACGGCACGACCACGGCGACCGTGCTCGCGCAGGCGATCTTCCGCGAAGGCCTCAGGAACGTCACCGCCGGCGCGAACCCGATGGCGCTCAAGCGGGGCATCGACCGCGCGGTCGGCGCCGTCGTCGAGGAGCTGAAGAAGATCAGCGTCCCGACCGGCGGCAAGAAGGAGATCGCACAGGTCGGCAGCATTTCAGCCAATAATGATGCCGAAATTGGAAACC
>DATEHJ010000575.1:0-10682 GCA_035279645.1 Gemmatimonadaceae bacterium | reverse complement strand
CCATCTGGAGCAGGCCTGTCGTGGTGTCGATGTCGCCGGTGAGCCGCGAGAGGATCCCGCCGGTCTTCATGTCCCACAGCTTTGGCAGCGGCAGGTGCAACAGTCGATCGAACAGCGACCGGCGGAGCGAGAGCATGACGTCGACGTTTAGCAAACGCTGACGATAGTCCTTGAACGCGCCGAACAGGTTCGAGATCAGGATCACGACGAGGAACGTCACGCCGGCGAGCTGCAATCGGGACAGCCGAGCGACGGCGTCCAGCGCCTTGTTGAGCAGCACACGGTCGATGATGAAGCGCATGAACAGCGGCTCCACCATCTGCAGCCCGCCGGTCACCAGCGCGAGAAAGAACACCAGAGCGACTTCGGCGCGATGCGGCCGCAGCCAGCGCAGGTAGTCGCGCGCGTACTTGCGCCGCTTGGTGCGCTTTGCGGCGGGCGACGCAATGTCGCCCTCGGCGGTATCCGCCGAAGGCGACGCCGACTTGGTGTCAGCTTCCGTCTTGTCGTCGAGACGTTTCTGCTTGTAGTCCTCGACGAAGTCGCGGTAGCGCGCTCGTGACGAGACTGGCGGGCGCTTGGTCATCGGCTCGATCATTACCGCGGTGAATGCGCCGCACAAGCCCGCGGCGCGTAGGCCCTTTCCTAACGTGCCGATTGCGCCGTTTGTGCCAAGACGAGCGCGACTGCCTCCGCGTGTCCTTCGGGCTTCACGCCTCGAAAAATCGTAGAAATTCGGCCGTCTTTGTCGATCAGAAAGGTGCTTCGCAGGATGCCCATATATTTCCGGCCAAACATCATCTTCTCTCCCCACACGCCATACGCTTCGGCGATCGCGTGATCGGTGTCGGCCACGAGCGTGAAGGGAATCTCATACTTCTTTTTGAACTTCTGATGGGACTTGACGGAGTCGGGACTGACACCGATCACCGTCGCATCGAGCCCCTCGAACCGAGGGAAGGCGTCGCGAAACTCGCTCGCCTCTACGGTTCAGCCAGGCGTGTCGTCTTTGGGATAGAAGTAGAGCACCACCCAACGTCCGCGCAGGGACGCAAGCGACAGCGAAGCGTCAGCGTCGGTCGTGGCAGTGAAGGCTGGTGCGCGATCCCCTTCTTTCAGCATCGGCTTCGTCTCGAGTGAGCAAGGTGACGTGTCGCGGAGCGAATGTCGAAGCTAGCACACCTGCCTGGAATCGACGACGGGTCCGCCTCGCCGGCGGACCGTCGTCTGTTCAGACGCTAGCCTCTGTCGGCCGGACTGACCGACACGGGAGGGAGTGGGACGACGAGCGTTCGAGCGCGCCCGTATCCTGGCAAGTCCTGGAGCGCCGCGTTTCGCAAACGCGAAACATAGTCGCTCGTGATGCGCTGCTCCTCCACGGAGAGCGACGCAGCTGCGCGATGCCCGTGCAGGTTGATCACGACCTCGTTCGGCGGAAGGTCTCCGAGCCTCTGGCGCGATCGAGTGAGCGACACGAGCGCGGTCGCGAGTGTGGCGGGATCGGCGCTCTCCGATCGGAGGAGAACCATCGTGCGTCCGCGTGGCCCGGGTTCGCGAACGATCGTTGCCGTGGCGGTGCTGTCCGGCAAGCTGTCGGTGAGCACGATGATGGCTTCTCGCTGACTCTGCGCTCGGACGATCGATATCGGAGCGGCGGCCAACATCGGCAGCATGAGCCCCACTGCCAACGTGAACCGCATTCTATTCTGAGACATGATTCCTCCTGGTGATTCACAAATTGGTTTGGTGGGACTCACGTCTCGGGGTAGCATTCGAGCGAGCTGTCGAACAGCGTTTGAACGCCGTTCACGAACGTGTACACGTTGACTTGCTCGCACCAGAATGTCTTGCCCGGCCCCGTCGGCTGGGCTGGCGGCGGGACGGGCGGCAGCCCGGGTCCGGTGGGAGCCGCCGGTGGAGGTATCGCGCCGCCCGTGGGCGAACCGCCGGTGTCACCGGTGTTGGTGGTGTCGCGTGGCACTGATGGTTTCTGCGCCGTGGTATCCGGTGGCGGGCACGCTGGTGCGGTCTGGTCGATCGAGGCGTTGCCAGCCGCGGCTGCCCCCGGACCTCCTGTCGTGCCGCCGCTCACCGGCCCCGCAGTGACTCCGACCGTGCTATTGAGATTCGTGACATAGTAACTCACACTGCCGTTGCCGTGCGCATCGCAGATCGGTGCGCCCCAGAGCATCATGACGGCATTGTTATGGCGGCGGTTTTCGCAGTCGCCGAATATCACGTCGGGACAATTCACGATCTGTCCGCCCCCTCCCCCCAGCGCGCCGGCAGCCGAAAAATTGGAACCGTCTTTCCCAACGATGCTGAGATTGTTCAGCATCATGCTGGCCTGATCGCCGACAAAGGTTACCTCGGCTTCGACGGCGTCCGGTGCGTTCACATATTGGTTCTTGTAGCCGAAGTGCAACATCTCGTAATGCGCGATGATCTTCGGCGACGGCCGCGGCGCGTACGGGTCGCGACCGATGACGCCGTCAGCGTTAGGCGCGAGGACGGGACCGCCCAATCCAGGGTCACCGATCGTGGCGGGGACTCCGTTGTGCTTTCGCCAGGCCACCCGCGTCTGTCGATATTCGGGATGCCCTCGCTGAGCCCACCCCGTCTCGAGGAGACTCAAAACGGAATCGGCACGGCGTCCGGCGAACACCTCGACGCCTCGACGGGCGACCGGGGTACCGCGCACAGCCTGTCGCGAAGACGGTCGCGGCGCCACCGGTGCCTCGTCGCAGGCGCTGGCGACGACAGTGAAAAGGACGGCGGCCCGGAACGCCGTCACGCGTATCGGTTGCATGCTGGAGATCCTCCTGTGCACGCGTATTCGCGTGCGTCGTTAGGTGTTGCCTCGCGCCGCCGGCGCCCCGGGAGCGCCCGCCGCGCGAGAGGAAAGGGGCGAACGTCGCCGGCGTCATCGGCTGCACGGCACCAATGCGGTGAGCATGGTGACCGTCCAGTCGTGCGTGTGCGATGTGCCCCAGGTCAGGAACGGGCGCTGCGCATCGTCCGCTCCGAGAGAAGGGTTGGCTGGGTGCGGCTTTGCATCGATGCTGAGAAATGGACTCCATTCCTTGTGCCACGAGGCGACGAGCATCCGCTCGCCTGCTCTGTCGACGACGGCGGCAAGCAGCGAATGATCACGCCGGAGGAGCACCTGCAGCTCACCGGCGTTGTCGAGGAGCGGTGACGGCGCGTATTGGTGCCATGACACGCCTCGATCGAACGATTGCGCGACGTGAATACGGCCGGGAGTGCCGCCTAACGTGAAGCGCGGCGCCTGGTTTCCGAGCACGTCCGTCTGCTGATACCAGAGTGCGTACAGCACATCCTGCTCATCGACGACGAGCCGGAAATCGTGGGATGGCTCCCCTGTGCGCGCGGAGATCTTCAGCGGCGTCGACCAAGTCGCGCCCTGGTCATCGCTAAAGGCCACATAGGCGCCCGACGCGAACGACGTCGACGGAATCCGTTCACCGGGTCCTTGCACCATGAGAACGATTCGCCCGTCGCTCAAAACCGCGAGCTGCGGATATCCGAAGAAGGGGCCCGATGCCAGGTTGACGCGCCGATCGCTCCATCGGCCGCGGTCCGATCGCAGATAACGCAGCCCTTCGCTCTGAAATGTGACGATCGCGTGCAGCGTGCGGCCACGCGCGACCAGCTGCGAGAGGGACGAAGGAATCCAGATCATTGTGCCGGGCGGCGTCGTTAGGATTCGCGTCGGCGTGGTCCACTGGTCACCATCGAAGCTCGTGTACCACACACTGCGCTTGGCATCGATCCGCGCGAGCGCCGTGCTGTCGTTGCTTCCGAAGAGCACGTGCACCACGCCACGGTCGTCGGTCGCCGCGATTGTCGGCATCGCCATCAACGCCGGTGCATTCTTCATCAGCGGGACCAGTCGCGCCGCGCCGTGTACGCCGACGGTGGCGCCCACCGGGATGTATTGCGTTTCCGTCGGCGACGCGCCATTTGGCGAGAGCGGCCACGCAACGTGGCCAAGAGAGTCGAACGCCGGGGCGAGCGAGCCACTGAAAAACATCTCTCCGCGCAGCGGCACCATCGCTGGCAGCGTCATGTAGACGGTGTAGCCTTCGACGGTTTGTAATGCCCGCGGTGGCAGCCAGTGTTCGCCGACGCATGTCGCCGAGTCGACTTGCCGTTGCGCGACAGCGCTGCGTGCCGTCGCCACTGCCAGCACGAGTTGCGCTGCAAAATTCCGCACCGTCATTCGCGCCTCGGATTGTGTCGCGTCATGCGCCGGAGGTTATCAAGCGACGTCACGCGCACGACACGCCAAACCCCGCGCGACGTCACCTCGTCGGTGCCCTCATGCTACGAATCCGTACTCTTGGCGGGAGCGAAATCCTCGTTGGTTCGGAGCGAATCGGCCCCGAGCAGCCGATCGCGTTCACACTCGTGTTCCTGCTCGCGATGCGCGGAGCGGTTCCGTCGTCGCGTCGCGAGCTGGCTGCGTTGCTCTGGCCGGACGCAAGCGACGCCGACCGAAATCATCGTTTGCGCTCTCTTCTGCATCGGTTGCGTCGCCTCGGGATTCGTCCGGATTGCGCCGGAGCGAGCATCACACTGCGCGACGCCGCATTCGATTTTCGCGATCTTGCCGCGCCGCCTCGGTCGCTCGAGGACGTGCGCGCCCGCATGAGTCTCGTGGGCGCCGTACTGCCGAACTTCAGCGTTCCCTCCCACGCGGCGCTCGCCGATCGCATCGACGACGCACGGGACGTCATCGCCGCCACGGCGACCCGCTGGCTGAATGGCGCGCTCGCGCTAGCCAAGAGCGCCTGCGACTGGCCGCTCGTCGAGCAGCTCGCGCGCGCGACGTGCGAGCTCGATGCGGCGAACGAGTCGGCCTGGCTGAGCCTCGCCGAAGCACAGTGCCTAACGGCTGGCCAGCCCGCCGCCCTCGCGGTCATCGACGACTACCTCAGCCGGCTCGGAGCAGGCGACGCCCTCCCGGCGCTCATTCTACGACGCCGGATCGCCGAGGCGCACGCCAGCGCCAAACGTGATCTCGTCACGACCACAATACCCTTGGTGGGTCGCGACGACGCGTTGCGCCGGATGTGGGGGGCGGTAGCGCGGGCACGGGACGGCCACGGCGGCGCAATCCTGTTGTGGGGACCAGCCGCGATCGGAAAGTCGCGCGTACTCGACGAGGTCGGGCGCCTCGGGTCGGTCGACACGACTCGAGTGATTCGGCTGGCCGCGCGCCCGCTGCATGCCCTGCGACCGGCGACGCTGATCCTGGATTTGATCGCGCGTCTCCTCGACGAGCCCGGCGCCGCCGGATGCGAGCCGCTCGCTTTCTCGACTCTGCGCCGCGTTACCGCGACGACGCCTAACGATCACGCATCCGTTGCACCGGTCACCGAGGACGCACTCTTCGACCCCCTCACCGAGCTCCTCGCCGCCCTGACGGACGAGGCGGCGCTCGTCGTCCTGCTCGACGACATGCACATCGTCGATGCATCCATCTGGCGATTCTGGCGCGCCGCGTGTCGATGGAGTGGCGACCGCCGTGTGCTCTGGCTATTCGCTTATCGAGCGCTGCTCGAATCGGACCTCGGTGCTCTGCCCGAGGTGAGTCTCATACATCGGCTGCCGCTTCGCTGCTTGGACCGCGCGGCGTCCGCGGCACTCGTCGAAGCAGCGCGGGGGCAACACGGTCGATGTGACTACGAGCGCGCCTTCGCTCGCGTCGGCGGGCATCCCGCGCTCCTCGAGCAGATCGTTCGCTCGGACGGCGATCACTCTCCATCGACCGAGGCCATTGTCGAGGACTGGCTCGCGCGACTCCCCGCCAATCTGCTGCACACTCTGAGGGTGATTGCGACGTTGGGTGGAAGCGCGACGCTGCGGTCAGTGGCCGATCGTTCCTTCCTCGATCGCTTTTCCCTCGGCGCCTCCGTGGCCGAGCTCGAGCGCCTCGGTCTCCTCTACGAGGAGAACGGCGTCGTGCACGCGCACAGCATCTGGACCGAGGCGGCGCTCGACACGCATGGAGGGGCCGAGCGATTCGCGATCAGTATTTGACCTAACGACGATCTCGCGTCAGCCGATCTCCTCCCCACCCATCAGCGCCGCCATGATCGCCTTCTGAATGTGGAGGCGGTTCTCGGCTTCGTCCCAGACACGGCTCTGCGGCCCGTCGATCACGTCCGCCGTCACCTCCTCGCCACGATGCGCCGGGAGGCAGTGCAGGAAGATCGCCTTCTTCGACGCCTGTTTCATCAGCTTCGCGTTCACCGTGTAGTTGGCGAAGGCTCGCGCGCGTACCTTCTGTTCGTCTTCCTGGCCCATCGACGCCCAGACATCGGTGCTGACGACGTCGGCGCCCTCGGCGGCCTCCATTGCATCGCGCACGACGCGCACGTTGGCCTTCTTCAGGGCGCGGGCAAGCAGATGATCGGCTGGCTCGTAGCCCTCGGGACACGCGAGCGTGAGATCGAAGCCGAACACGCTGGCGGCGTTGATCCACGAGTTGGCCATGTTGTTTCCGTCGCCGATCCACGCGTAGCGAAGGTCTTCGACAACGCCGAGGTGCTGCCTAACGGTGAGCAGGTCGGCGAGCACCTGGCAGGGGTGGACGAGATCGGTGAGCCCGTTGATCACCGGCACCGAAGCGTATTTCGCGAGCTCCTCGATGTCCTGGTGCGCGAAGGTGCGAATCATGATTCCGTCGACGTATCGCGAAAGCACGCGCGCCGTGTCGGCGATCGGCTCACCCCGCCCGAGCTGGACGTCGCGCGGCGACAGAAACAGCGCGTGACCGCCGAGTTGATACGTGCCGACCTCGAACGACACGCGCGTCCGGGTCGACGATTTCATGAAGATCATCGCGAGCGACTTTCCCTCGAGCGGCCGCTTTTTGTACTTCCCGGCCTTCATCCGGTCAGCGACGTCGAACAGGCTGGCTATTTCGTCGCGAGTGAAATCGGGGATCTGGAGAAAGTCGCGTTCCATGTGTCGTGGAGCGTTGAAGCGTTGAGCGTTTAGCGTGGCGCGTGGCGCGTGGCGCGTGAGACAATAGTCGAGGGTCCGCGCGCGCCGAGCGCGCGCGAAAGCTAGCCAACTCTGGCAACAATCCAGAGGTCAGGCGCTATGCAAGAAGGTGCCTCTGTCAGCTTCCTCGACAACACATTGCAAATGCCTGTCAACACACGAGTTAGGATGTTTCCTGAGCTGGGCCCGGGCGTTGCTTTATAGAGGGCCAAACTGAAAGACTCTCACTCGATACTAGCACACCCGTCGCGAGGCGGGGCCGCAAAGCCAGGAGCGTCGAAGAGCGAAAGCTCGACGAGGTCGTCCGGTTGCCGAAGGTGAGCCGAGCCGCGCGATGGCTCGGTCGATCGCAGCACGTCGACCTCCACGCGCGTCAAGACCTCCAAGGCATCCACGCTGAGCGGCAAGCTTCACGACTCAAGCGAGATGCCTTTCGTGTTTCTTACTCGACTCGCCGCGATGTCGCGGGAGGAGGTCAGGATGTTCCACCTCAAAGATGGTCGCACGCCGAATGTATTTGCCGAACTCGAGGCGCAGCTGCGCGCGTTAGGCGCGAGCGGCATTCGCCTCGCCGAAGCAACGATCTCGCTTCGCGCGTCGGCACGAACGTTTGCCTTGGTGTCGACTCGTCTGCGCGCACGTGCGGCGCAACGGCGACTCAACCGGCGAGGGCTGAAGCTGGTGTAGGATGGAGGATCCCTGGGGAGGGATACAGGCACAGTGGTTGAGGGGCCACTGCTGCCGCTGGCGGTCCGGCGAGTTACTCGCCGGGCCGTTCAGTTTTCCAGTTCCCTCTGTAGTTGAACGGCTGGACGGTTCACAACTACAGAGTGGCTCAAACGGCCCGTGCTAGAGAATCCACTTGCGCAGATCTTCGTCCTCGGCGATCGACTTGAGGCGCTCGCGAACCATCGTTGGGTCGACGACGATGCGAGCCGACGTTCCGTCGGGCAGCTCGTAGAGCACCTCCTCGAGCAGTGTCGTCATCACCGTGTGTAGACGCCGCGCGCCGATGTTCTCCATTCGCTCGTTCACCTGCGCCGCGATGCGCGCGATCTCGCGAATACCGTCGTCGGTGAAATCCAGTGATGCCCCGTCCGCGCCGACCAACGCCGCGTACTGCTTTGTGAGTGCGTTCTCCGGCTCCGTCATGATGCGGACGAAATCTTTCTCGGTGAGCGGCTTCAACTCGACGCGAATCGGGAATCGGCCCTGCAGCTCGGGAATCAGATCACTGGGCTTCGAAACGTGAAATGCGCCGGCGGCGATGAAGAGGACGTGGTCCGTCTTCACCATCCCGTATTTCGTCTGGACGTTCGATCCCTCGACGATCGGCAGTAGGTCCCGCTGGACGCCTTCGCGCGAGACGTCCGGCCCACCCATCTGCGAGCGCTCGCCAGCGATCTTGTCGATCTCGTCGAGAAAGATGATCCCCAGCTTTTCGACACGCTCGAGCGCATCCGAGGTGACGTCCTCCAGATCGATGAGCTTCTCGAGCTCCTGCTCGAAGAGCACGCGCCGCGCTTCGCTCACCTTCACGGTTCGCTTCTTGGTGCGCTTCGGGAGCATCCCCTGAAGCATCTCCGTGAAGTTCTCCATCCCTTCCGGCGCGCCCTGTGAGGCGAACATGTCGAACATGGGACCCGTCGCCGGCACCTCGACCTCGACCTCCCGGGTCTCGAGCTGCCCGTCGACGAGGAGCTGGCGCATCTTCTCACGCGTTCGCTGGTAGCGATCGGTTGCCGGGTCGGCGCGCTCCTTCGTTACCGCGCCGCTCCCCGACACGACGAAAACGCCTAACGTGTCACTCTCCTCTCCGCCATTCGATTCCGTCGTCTCTTTTCGCGCTGCGCCATCGGCGGCCTTGGGCGGCGGCGGGAGCAGAAGATCGAGCAAACGCTCATCGACACGCTCGTTCGCGAGATCCTCGACCTCCGACTCGCGCTCGCCGCGCACCATGTCGATCGCGCTCTCGACGAGATCGCGCACCATCCCCTCGACGTCGCGGCCGACATAGCCGACTTCCGTGAATTTCGATGCCTCGACCTTGATGAATGGCGCACCCGCCAGTTTCGCCAGGCGGCGCGCGATTTCCGTCTTCCCCACGCCGGTTGGCCCGATGAGGATGATGTTGTTCGGGCTGATCTCCTCCCGAATCGACTCGGGCGCGCGCTGGCGGCGCCAACGATTGCGCAGCGCGATCGCGACGGCCTTCTTCGCGTCCGCCTGCCCGACGATGTACCGATCGAGCTCGGATACGATCTGTTTCGGCGTCAGGTCGGCGAGACGGGCGAGGGTTTGTTCGGTGCGGTTACTGGGCATGAAAAGGGGGCTAGGGGCTAGGGGTCAGGGGTTAGGGAGCGAGGCTCGGTGAGCCCTAGCCCCTATCCGCTAGCCCCTATCCCCTCACGCTTCCAAGACCGTGACATTCGTATTCGTATACACACAAATCTCGCCGGCGATTCGAAGGCTGCGCTCGACGATCTGTTTCGGGTCCAAATCGGTGTTCGCGATGAGCGCGCGTGCCGCGGCAAGAGCGTACGCGCCGCCGGAGCCTATCGCCAGCACACCGTCGTCCGGCTCGATCAACTCTCCCGTTCCCGAGATCACAAACCCGTGATCCTTGTCGACAACGACGAGGAGCGCCTCGAGCCGCCGGAGGACCCGATCACTACGCCAATCCTTCGCCAACTCTACGGCCGCACGCGGCATGTTCTCCGGATAGCGCTCGAGCTTCTCCTCGAACTTCTCAAAGAGCCGCATCCCGTCGGCGGCGGAGCCGGCAAACCCGGCTAGGATACGGCCGTTGCGCAGGGCTCGCACCTTTTGCGCATTGGCTTTCATTACCGTTTCGCCGACGGTGACCTGTCCGTCGCCTCCCAAGGCGACTTTTCCGTTCCGTCGTACGGCAACGATGGTCGTCGCGCGAATGCGCGGCAGCATCTCTGTCATGCTGCGGAAGATAAGGCCGGCGGTAAGGACAGGGGCTAGGGACTCGGCGGGGGGGACCCGGAGTCAGGGCGCCGCGACTTGCGGTCACCGTCGCGCGGAGCTCTTCGGCGCTCCGTGCCACCCCACCCACCCCATGCGGCGGGCCCCTCCCGTCGACCGGGGTCAGCCGGCTCAGAGGCCGGAGGCCTGTCGGCGACGGCGCCCGGTGTCGTACCGAAGTCCTGTTCGAGCGGCTCCCGGCGGCGGAGCGGTCCACGATTCACGAACAGGTCGCGAACGTATCTCGCATTGAGCACCGTCCCGGCAATGAGGAACAGTGCTCCAATGATGACCACGAGGATCGAGTAGCGCCAATTGTCTCGGCCAATGAAAGCCGCCGCGAGCGCGAGAACGCCGATGCCGATCATCGCCTCGCCATTTCGATGGCGCTCGATGCGCGGGCGCCGGCGGCGCTCCTGTGAAACGGCGATCGCATCGGGCGTCCACGCATCGAACATGATGCCGATGCCGACGAGTGCGACGAGGATGCCGATGATGAGAGGAAAGGTCTCGACGCGCACCGGAGCGGCCAAAGGAGGAGGACGACAATCGACGTGCTCGTCTATCCAATGCACTCCCCGGGCCGGAAATGCTGAGCTCTGCCGTGACCACCGCGGCGCTCCGCGCTCTACGCCCTCGGATGCGACTTTTGATAT
>DATEHJ010000574.1:0-7074 GCA_035279645.1 Gemmatimonadaceae bacterium | reverse complement strand
CTTCTTCGATCTCCTCGGCGTGCGCATGCAGCTCGGTCGCGCGCTCGAGCCTGACGAGACTTGGTCGCCGAGTGGCGTCGCGCACACGGCGGTGATTTCGAACCGCCTTTGGCGCGAACGATTCTCCTCTGATCCGCACATCGTCGGCCGCAGTCTGCGCATCGATGGCCAGCCGACGGAGATCGTCGGCGTCGCGCCTGCTGGCTTCTCCTTCCCCGTCGACGGGGTCGACTTCTGGCAGCCGATGGCCTGGAAGCCGGAGTTTCGCGGCCAGGTTTTCTTCCGCCGCGCCCATTTCGTGCGCGCGATTGCCCGGCTCGAGGCGGGGGCGACATTGGAGAGCGCCGACGCGCAACTGCAAACGGTCGTAGCGCGGCTGAAGCAGCAGTATCCGGCGACGAACAAGTTCATGGGTGCCGGCCTCACTCCGCTGCACCGGTTTCTCGTCGGTGACACGCGACTGCCCTTGCTCGTTTTGCTCGCCGCGGTCGCGCTGCTCCTCCTGATTTCCTGCGCGAATGTAGGCAATTTACTGCTCGTACGCGCGGTGGGGCGCGAGCGCGAGGCGGCGCTGCGTCTGACGCTTGGCGCGGGTCGGGGACGCCTAACCAAACAGGCGCTCACGGAAAGCCTGGTCCTGTCGGTCCTCGGCGGCGGCGCTGGTGTCGCGCTCGGCATCGCCGGGACGCGTGTCCTCGAGTCGATTCTTCCGGCGGGCATGCTGCAGTCGGCGCATTTCGACGTCGATTGGACGGTGCTCGGATACGTGATTGCGATCGTCCTTGGCAGTGGGTTGCTGTTCGGTACTGCGCCCGCGCTGTGGAGCGGACGGCGCAGTCCGGCGGAATCGCTGAAGGAGGGCGGACGCGGCGGCGATACGTTCCGCATGCGTCGTTGGACGGAGCTGCTGGTCGTTGGTGAAGTCGCGCTCGCGGTCGTCCTGACGTTAGGCGCCGGTCTCCTCGTGCGCAGTTTCCGGCAGCTCGTGAACGTCGAGAGCGGATTCGATGCGCGCGGTGTACTCGCGACGCAGATCGTTCTCTCCGGACCGAAGTATGACTCAGCGTCTCAGGCGCGCTTGTTTTTCGATCACTTCGCGGAGAGAGTGGCGGCGCTGCCGGGGGTGCAGGGAGCGGCGGTCACGACCGTGCCGCCGTTGGCTGGCACTGGCTATACGAGCGATTTCGTCATCGCCGGGCGGCCAGCCGGCGAGTATTACACGGAGATCACCCATCGCTCGGTGACGCCGGACTACTTCCGCGTCATGCGCGTGCCGTTGCGACGCGGCCGATTCTTCACCGCCGCCGACAAGCAGGGCGCACCATCTGTCCTCATCATCAACGAGCAGATCGCGCAGAAATACTTCAGGGGGCAGGACCCGATCGGCCAGCGGATCACATTCGACAAGATGCCTAACGATTCATCGCAGTGGTCGACGATCGTTGGCGTGGTGGGAGGCGAGCGCCAACAGGCGCTCTCGGCGGAGCCCAATATCGAAGCGTACATCCCGTTCGCACAGGAAGTATCCTCCGGCGCGTCGTTGCTGACGCGCACGGCGGGTGACCCGACCGCCATGGCGCCGGCGATCCGCCACGTACTCGCCGAGATGGACCCCGACATCGCGATCTCCGACGTCCGGTCGATGGAGACGATTCGCGACGGCTCGCTCGCCCGACAGCGATTCCTGATGGCGATGCTCGTCATCTTCGCTGCTGTCGGTTTGCTGCTCGCGGTGATCGGCGTATACGGCGTGCTCGCCCAGGTCGCGCGACGACGCACGCGTGAGATGGGCATCCGCATCGCCCTCGGCTCACCGATCGGCAAGGTGCGCTGGCTTGTCGTTAGGCACGGCCTCGGGCTGGTGAGCTTCGGGTTAGCGATCGGCGTCTTTGCCGCCCTGATCGCGACGCGAGGTCTCAGCGTCCTTCTCTATCACGTCGCGCCCGCCGACCCGCTCACGTTCGTCGCCATACCCGTGCTGCTCGCGCTCACCGGCGTCGCCGCGGCATGGGTGCCTGCGGTGCAGGCCAGCCGCGCCGATCCGGCGGTGGCGTTGCGCGCCGAGTGAGGAAGTTTAGAACCGAGCTTCGACGTACATGTCCACGCGTATACGCTGCTGCGGGTAGAGTCCGCGCGCGACATCGAATCGGAACAGTCCGTCCATGATCGACGTGCCGATGCCGACGCCGCTCATCGGCCGGCCCAGCTGATTCTTGTAAAGCAGCGCGCGATCACCGGTCCAGCCGATGTCGCCGAATAGCGACGGACGGAATCCGCCGGCGTCGTATGCCAGCTCGGTGCGCGTGAGCCAGTAAGCGTTGCCGCTCTGCGCCGTATCCGGGCGCTGGCCGCGAACCGTCTGCGCGCCGCCGAGGTACCAAAGCCGTTGCGTCGGGACCGTGCCAACCGATGTCCCGCCGGAGAGCGTCACCGCGCCCATCAGTTGCTTGGGCAAGCCGTGTGAGAAGGTGAGGTCGACGGCGCCGCGCGCATAACGATTCCAGATCGTGTCCTGCTTCGACAGTGCGCTTGCCGCCTCGAGGCGTACGTCGGTCAAGACACGCGCCCCGCGCGGATCGAGGCCCGCCGTGTGATTCACGTGCAGTGCGCTGCCTACGTATTGCTCGTTCACGGCGACGATGTTCGGGATGAACGCCGGTCCGAGTGAAAAATTGGTGTTCTGCTTTGCGGTGCGCTCGTTCTCGAAGTAGAGCCGCCAATCAACCCGCGCGCCATCGCTGCGCGGATCGCGGACTCGCGTCAGCTCCACACCACTCGTGCGGTAATAGAAGCCTTCGTCGCGTCCGAAAAGAAACGCGGACACGGAGCTGCCAAACGAGAGTGGATTGCCGAAATCGTTCGCGACGGCCAGCCGGTTGTATCCGGTGAGTGCGTACGTCTTCTCGAGATTGGTCCGTTCGACGGTGAGCTCCACGTTAGGCTCGAAGTCGGCGAAGCCGATGCGGCCGATCGCGCGAGCGTTGTAGCCGCCTCCCAACATTTGCTCGGCCTGACCACCGACAGAGAACCCTTCGACGCGATTGTAGCGCATGAACTCCGGGCCCCATTTCAGCGTCGGCGGCGGCAGATGGCCGGAGCCGAGGAGGAATGGCGGTTGGGCGCCTATCGAGAGCGCCTCGGCGATGAGGGCGTCGCGCTCCTTGGCGCCGAACACCTCTTCGCCCGGATCGAAGATCGAGCCGGGCAGATCGGGCGAGTTGGCCAGCTTGTTCACGTCGCACGGCACGCTGTACGCCGTCCTGAGCTCCACACCGTCACGCCAGTTTTCGGTATGCCTAACGATCCGGAAAGCGCTCGTGTCGCATTGATCCACCGGCGCCTTGAGGAGGCCGGCCTTCACGGAATCCCGTCGCGCGTGTCGCAGCGCCCGCAACGAGTCGCGCATGTGGTCCGCGACCGAGTCGGGAAGCGTATCCAGCCGAAGTGAGTTGGCGACGATCACGGGACCGGGAAGGCTGTCCCTCGCATTCACCGATGTGTATTTGAAGCTCTGCTCGAACTTGAAGGGCACGTGCATGAACGAAACCTGCGCACTCCCCTCAGCGGCTCGTATTCGGGGGAGCCAAAAGCGCGCCTCGTAGAGGCCGTACTCGATGGCGATGGCGCTGATCTGGGCATGCATTGGTGAGATCATTGGCATCACCCACTTCGGAACGTCGTCCATCGAGTGCGGATCCTCTTCCTTGACCATCGACCACACGTCGAGCGGCGCCGCGAATCGATATGCGGCGCGCACGAGCTGCCCGCTCTTGGTGTCGAACCAGAGTGAGCCGACGACCAGATTCCATTTCGGCTCGCGCGGTCGAATGCGCAGTTCCCGCAGCTTGACCGTCGATTTGTCGGGGAGATGGATGTCGATCGAGTCGCCGCTTTCGTACAGGTAGTACGCCTCGGAACCCGTCGCGAGCGGATGCACGAACTCCCGCTCGTCAACGCTGCCTCGCACGGAGTTGCCACCGATCCACAACGCTTCGTAACCCGGGTAATACGGAATGGCCGCCATGTCCGCTTCTTCGGCCATATCCCGCTGCGCGTCCTCTTGCGCCTCCTTCGGAGCGACGGGGATTGCGGTACGTTGACCCTTCACGTCGATCCAGGCGCCGATGCCTCGCTGCCACCGCACGCGTGAGACATTCTCCGTTCGGAAAATCAGTCGGTCGCGACCGATGCGCGCGAAGCCCATCCCGGCTGAAATACGCTGATACGCTGTCGCGTCGTAGCTGAGGAGCGCGGAATCCTGAGATATCCGCGACTCACGAGCTCGCTCGAGAAGCAGACGGGCGGTGCGATCGTGAAAGGCGGTGGCAAGAACTTGCGCCGTAACGGGGAGACGCCGCGCGTATCGCCACGGATGGCGCTTCGACATCTCCGCGAGCGTGTCCGTACTGTCCTTCACCACCGTGATCGTGTCGCGGCGCCTTCGCCCACCAACGGTGACTTCGTACGTTCCCTTCTTGGTCGTGTCTTTTTTGACGTCGACCGGGACCTGCAGGGCAATGGAGCTCGCGAGAAACGCGGTGAGAAGCATGGGCATTGGCTACACGGTGGGTGGGCGGCTCCTGGGCGTACGTCCCCGATTCAGAGTGGGTTTCGGCGCGGCATTGCGCTACCCCATCCCTACCCTTCGATTACCCGCTCGACCTGAGTACCCGCCTTCTGACTTCCGGTTCTCGATCCCCCGCCGATGCCACGTCTCGCCGAGCTACGCACCTGTGTTCTCACGCTTTCGTTCGTCCCTATCGTGACTCGTGGAGCACAGCAGCCAACGGCTGCGCTCGATTGGGATCGCCTGAGCGCCGAGACGGTGCAGGTCCTCTCCGACTATCTGCGGATCAACACGACCAATCCGCCGGGCAACGAGCTGCAGACCGCGCTTTATCTCAAGCGGATTCTCGACCGCGAGGGCATTCCAGTTCAGATCCTCGACACCGGTGAGATGAAGCCAGCCGGTCGTGCCAACCTGTACGCGCGGCTCAAGGGAAACGGTACGCGCAAGGCGATCGCGCTGGTGCACCACATGGACGTCGTACCATCGGATCCACGGTACTGGCGCGTCGATCCGTTCTCGGGCGCCGTGAAGGATGGCTACGTCTGGGGACGGGGCGCGCTCGACATGAAGAGCGAGGGAATCATTCACCTCATGTCGATGATCGCGCTCAAACGAAGCGGCGTTCCGCTCAATCGCGATATCGTCTTCATCGCCAACGCCGATGAGGAGCTCGACGGCATCGGCGCGATCACGTTCGTTAATCGCCACGCCGATTTGCTGAAGGATGTGGAGTATCTGATCACCGAAGGCGGGGACAATAAGTTCGAGAATGGCAAGCTCGCGTATTACGGCGTTGGCATCGCCGAGAAGCGCACCTTTTGGCAGCACGTAACCGTGCGCGGCACACCGTCCCATGGCTCTCGTCCGACGAAACAGAATCCCGTGCCACGACTCGTCGCCGCGCTGGACCGAATCGCCAAGTACGAGACGCCGCTGCACGTCACGCCGGGCGTCGACAAATACTTCCGCGACATCTCGCGCGGCTACAGCGGCGAGCAGAAGCGGTGGCTGTCCAACGTGCGTGTCGCGCTCGACAACCCGAGCGCGCGCACGTGGATTCTGAGCGATGTCTACTGGAATGCGATTCTGCGCAACACGATCTCGCTCACCGGTCTCAAAGGCTCCAACAAGACGAACGTGATTCCCGCCGAGGCGTCGGCGGACATCGACATCCGCCTCCTGCCGGACGCGGATCCGAAGGAGTTTCTCGCGACGTTGCAGGGAGTGGTCGCCGACACGGCAGTACACTTCGATCCGGAGCTCGAGCCGAAAGCGGCGCTCGAGAGCCCGATCGAGACGGAGTTCTTCCACGCGATCGAGCGTGCGGCGCACGATCGCGATCCGAACGCATTCGTGACGACACCGATGCTCACGGGGGCGACGGACCGCCCGACGTACCGCGCTCTGGACATCGTTACCTACGGCTTCGATCCGTTCAAGGTCGAGGTGGCGGACGCGCAGCGCGGTGTGCACGGGAACAACGAGCGCATCTCGGTCGAGAATGTCGGCTTCGGAGTGCGTTACCTCTACGACGTGTTGCGGTACGCCCAAGGGACGCGCGTCACGCCATGAGCAATGATCTCGCGGTGTCGGTGCGCGGGCTGCGCAAGCGCTACGCCGATGTCGTCGCAGTCGACGGACTGGATCTCGAGATCGCCACCGGCGAGTGCTTCGGGTTGCTCGGGCCTAACGGCGCCGGCAAGACGACGACCGTCGAGATATGCGAAGGGCTCACTGCTCCTGACGAAGGCGACGTCGTCGTCCTCGGCCGCCGCTGGTCGACCGACGAACGCGAGCTGCGCGAACGGCTCGGCATTCAGCTGCAGGAGACGCAGCTGGCCGAGAAGCTGACTGTCGCAGAAACGCTCACGCTGTTTCGCAGTTTTTACCAACGTGGCCGACCGGTCGATGACGTCATTCGGCTCGTGCAGCTCGACGAAAAGCGCGACGGCCGCGTTGGCAAGCTGTCGGGGGGGCAGAAACAGCGTCTCGCGCTCGCGTGCGCGATCGTCGGCGATCCGGACCTCCTCTTCCTCGACGAGCCGACGACTGGCCTCGATCCACAGTCGCGGCGCCAAATCTGGGAGCTGGTCGAGGAGTTCAAATCGATGGGTCGTTCGATTCTGCTCACGACTCACTACATGGATGAGGCGGAACGCCTCTGCGACCGCGTGGCGATCGTCGACCATGGCCGCGTGATCGCGCTCGGCACTCCCCGCGAACTGATTTCGTCGTTAGGCGCCGATCACGTCGTCGAGTTCGTCCTCGTCCGCGACGGCGGTGGGCTGAACGAAGAAACGTTGCGTGCGATGGACGGTGTCCGCGGCGTGCGCCGCGCTGGCGCCGAGAACAACGGCAACGCATGGGAACTGCGCTCGACTGAGCTGCATCGCAGCGTGCCGGCGCTGCTGGCCGAGCTGACGCGGCACGACCTCCAGCTCGCCGAGCTGCGCACGCACTCGGCGACGCTCGAGGACGTGTTCGTTCACCTCACCGGGAGGCAG
>DATEHJ010000573.1:0-4359 GCA_035279645.1 Gemmatimonadaceae bacterium | reverse complement strand
GTGTTCACCGAGCGGTCCGGACACGCGACCGAGATCGTTCTCGCGCGGGCGGCTGACTACGACGCGGTGTTCACCCTCGGCGGGGACGGTACCGCCATGGAGGCCGCAGGCGCACTGACCGGTACGGGGCGGCCACTTGGGGTCCTTGCTGGGGGAACCGGCAACCTCCTGGTGAGGGCATTGGGGATCCCGCTCAACCCGAGTCGCGCCGTTCCGGCACTGCTGGAGGGCGATGAGCTGTACATCGATCTGGGACGGATTGCGAGCTGTGATCCTCCCCGGCGATTCGCCGTGGCGGCCGGCGTCGGCATCGACGCGAGCATGGTTGCCGAAACGCCATCGTGGCTGAAGCGTCGTTTGGGTGTGCTCGCGTACACCATAACGGCCACGCGGGCGGCACTCCGGGCGGTGCTCCGCCAGGAGTTCTTTCACGTTCGACTCACGGTAGATGGCAAGGAGTTCGAAACCGAGGCGGCCGCAGTCATGATCGCGAACTTCGGGGCGGTGCTCAGCGACCGAATCACCTTCGGTCCGGGGATCCGCTTCGACGATGGAGTGCTCGATGCCTGTTTGTACTCGCCGAAGAGTCTGTCCGACTCCTTTCGGATCATGTGGCGTCTGCTGCGAAAGAACTTCACCTCGGATTCGGCAATGCTGTATCACAGCGGTCGGCACATTCGGATCGAGACGCTGCCACCGCGGCTGGCGCAAGCGGATGGCGAGTTGCTGGGCGAGACGCCGTTAGAAATCATAGTTGAGCCGCGAGCGGCGAGGTTGTTGGTGCCGAAGCAAGCGACGCCCAAGGCTCGGTGAAAATGGGACACGACGAGCATTGGCATAACAGCATCTATACATGGCCAGCGTACTGATCATCGACGACGAGCAAGCAATCACCTCCGCCCTCGGGATGTACTTCGAGCGGTCCGGGCACGAGGTGATGCGCGCGCACAGTGGGGAGGAGGGGATCGGCGCCGTTAGGCGCTCGCACCCCGATCTCGTGCTGCTCGACATGCGCTTGCCAGATCTCAACGGCTTCGAGGTGCTCGATCGGCTGCGGGAGCAGAATCCGGTCGTCATCATGATCACCGGTCATGGCGACGTGCCGGACGCGGTGCGGGCGATGCAAGCGGGCGCCGAGAGCTTCCTCACCAAGCCGATTGAGCTCGGGCATCTCGGCGTGGTCGCGGCGCGGGCGTTGGAAAAGGCTCGACTGCGGCAGATGAATCGTTATCTCGCCGATCGGCGCGGACGTCTGCCGGCGACGGCGCTTCTGGGCACGTCGGCGCCGATGCGCGAACTGGCGCAGCAGATCGAACTGTTGGCGCGGAGCGACAAGACGACGGTGCTCATCACCGGTGAGAGCGGAACCGGGAAGGGGTACGTCGCGCAATCGATTCATCGAGCGAGCATCAGAGGTGAGCGCCCGTTGGTCGAAATCAATTGCGCCGCTCTCTCCGGGACGACGCTCGACGGCGAATTGTTCGGTCAGGAATTGACGCCGAACAACGGCTCCGAGTCGATGCGTCCCGGCCTGCTCGATATCGCCGAAGGGGGCAGCCTGTTTCTCGACGAGGTCGGTGATCTGGACGCGTTGCTGCAGCCGAAGCTGCTTCGCGTGCTGGAGGGGAAGAGCTTCCGGCGACTCGGCGGGACGCGTGAGATGACCGCGGATGTGCGCCTGATCGCCGCCACGGGGAAGGACCTCGTGAGTGAGGTGACGGACGGGAAGTTTCGCGAGGATCTCTACTACCGGCTGAGCGTGATGCCGATCAACCTTCCGCCCCTCCGTGCGCGATCGAGGGAGGATTTGTTGGAGCTCATTGCGCGATTGGTCGAGGAGCTGCGGCCCAACCTCCTCGACGCACCCACGGAGCTCGACGACGACGTCCTTGAGCGTTTGCTCAAGTACTCGTGGCCCGGCAACATTCGCGAGCTACGGAACGTCCTGGAGCGGGCGATGATCATGGCGCGCGGGCTGGAGCGGGTCGCGGTCGCGCAGCTGCCCCTGGAAGTCCGTGAGGCGTCGGGCGCCGGCGTGGATCATCACGTGCCGCGGACGTTGTCCGAAGTCGAGCGCATCCACATTGGTCGCACGCTGCGGGCGCACAACGCCAATCGAACGCGGGCGGCGCGCGAGCTTGGCATTTCGCGAGCGACGTTGATCAAGAAGATCAAGGAATACGGGCTCGAAAGTAATGAGGGGCGAAGACGGATGGCGTAGAGCGCACGACGCGCCACGCGCAACGCGCAACGCTATTAGACTCCTATGACGAAACTCCAGGAACACGATGCGATGCAGTGCCGCGCGTGCGGCAACGAGGAGCGTGCGTCCGAGGGATACCCGTGCGTCGACTGCGGCACCTTTATTTGCGTGATCTGCAACATGCGTGGCGTGACGCGCTGCCGCGCCTGTCAGGCGAAGCAGCCGGGAGCCAAAGCCGCGGGGTAGATCGGTGAGCGCGGACTTCCGCGCGCTCGGCCTCGCCGTCGGTCATGCGACGGACATCGAGGGCGCGACCGGTGTCACCGTCGTGCGAGGACTCGATACGCCGCTTCGCGCCGCCGCCACCGTGTTCGGCCGAGCCGCCGGCACGCGCGAGCTCACTACGCTTGCCGTGGATCATCTCGTCGATCGCATCGATGCCCTGATGCTAACTGGCGGTTCGGCGTACGGTCTCGATGCCGCCGCGGGCGTGATGCGCTGGATGGAGGAGCGGGGCCGCGGCTTCACCGTCCCGGGTGGTGTCGTGCCGATCGTTCCCGCAGCCGTGATCTTCGATCTCGCGCCGCTGGGTCGCTTCGACGCGCGTCCAACGGCGGCGATGGCCTACGACGCGTGTGACGCCGCTGAGCCTAACGAGATCGCCGAAGGCTCGATTGGAGCGGGAACGGGCGCGACGGTCGGCAAGATTGCCGGGCCGTCACGGGCGATGAAGGGCGGCATCGGCTGCGCGCTGGAGAACAATGGTGCGTGGCAGGTCGGCGCAATCGCTGTCGTCAACGCGCTCGGTGACGTGCGAGATGCAGGTGGAACGATCATCGCCGGGGCGCGCGCCGACGAAGGTCCATCTGGGTCGCGGCGCTTCATCGATGCGATGCGCCAGCTCGCGACGGTTGGTGCGCCAGAGTCGCGGCTCGGCGCGCGCTTCGGCGCCGAGGTACCGACGAACACGACGCTCTGCGTCGTCGCGACCGATGCGCCGTTAGGCAGAGTCGAGCTCACACAGCTCGCGCGGGCCGCTGGCGCCGCGCTCTTCCGCCGCATCACGCCGACGGGCACAAGCGTGGACGGCGACGTCGTGTTCGCGCTGGCGCCGCCGGTACCCGCAGCGCCGCTCGGAAGCGCAACAATGGCGATCGAGGCGCTCGCCATTGCCGCGTTGGAAGAAGCGATCGAACGCGCCGTGCGCACGGCGCGCGGCCGCGACGGAGTCCCTGGTCTCGCCGACTAGTGTCGATCGAAGAATCAAGCTCTCCGAACGGACGTGACCGCGGGGCGATCGCCGTATCGACGGTCGACTGCGCCGTCGTCACCTCCGCCGTTGCACCGATGCTCTTCGAGCCGCACGCCTCGAGCGGGCAGGTTTCGCAGCAACTTGCGGGGCACATGGTGTCGATCGTCGAGGATCAAGGGGATTGGCTGCTCGCGCGCGGCGGCGACGACTACGAGGGGTGGATGCATCGCGGCTATCTTGCGCGCGGCGCACTCGCCAGCGACGACCCGGGCCGGCGCGTATCGTTAGGCTGCGTCGTCACCACCGACGCGGGCCAACAGCGCGCCTTGCCCCTCCGTGCGGTGCTGGCCCCAGGCGATCGACTCGAGTCTGGCGACGCGATTCGCGCGGACCAGCTGAGAGCTCGCTTCCCGACCGCCGCCGAGGCGATCGGCCGTACCGCCGTGGAGCGGTTCGTCGGCACGAGTTATCAGTGGGGTGGTCTGACTCCATGGGGTGGGGACTGCTCCGGTCTCGTACAAAGCGTATTTGCACTGCACGGCGTGTCACTCCCTCGTGACGCGTGGCAGCAGGCGCGCGCCGGTCGACACGCAGGACGCGATATCCTCGCCGCGGTGCCCGCGGACCTCCTGTTCTTCTCCGATCGCGCCGATGCTCATGTGACGCATGTGGCGATCGCACTAGGTGCACGGCGTGTGGTTCATCTCGCTCTCGGGCGAGGTGGGTACGCCGTCGAGCGGCTGGACGAAGGAGACGACTATGTCGCGAAGCTCAGGGCCAGGTTTCTGTTCGCGCGCTCGGTGCTCTGATCAACTGATCATGGCTTGGGGCGCGACCTTGAGCGGCGTGCGCACCTGCAGCGGAACGTCGGCGGTGTGATCGGTGTCCAGACCAATGGCCATCA
>DATEHJ010000572.1:0-2187 GCA_035279645.1 Gemmatimonadaceae bacterium | reverse complement strand
TCCCGACGCTACCGCCGCCGGCGACACGTGGACCCTCCGCCGCGTTGTGCAGGAACGCGCGGTCGAAGTTGCATTCGTTCACAGCGATCGCGAACAACTCGTCGTCAGTTCCGCGATGCGCCTCGGCGGACGCGGCGCGATCATTCGTCGCGTCCCGACCTTCCTCACGCCGGCGTTGCTCCGCAGTGGTCGCCTCGCGCTTCGAATCGCCAGCGCCGGTTTGCTGTTCACGACCGACGCCGAGTTGTCGCAGGCGCAATCATCACCCGAGCTCGCGTCGCTTCCGCTGCCGCCGGCCGTTGCGCCGCTGGGTGTCGACGCCTCGAGTTACGATGCCGTGCGCGCGGCGGCTCGGAATAGCATGGGCGTTCCGGCTCAGGGTCTGCTGATCGTATGCAGCTACGAGCCGAAGGCTCGCTTGCGGCTTGCAACAGCCCTTCGCACGCTCGCCTTGCTCCTTCCACGTCATCCCGGCGTTCACCTTGCCGTGCTCGGTCCTGGCTCGCTCGACGACGACTTACGCATGCACGCCGCCGCGCTCGGTGTCGGCAATTCCGTCACCTTTCTGGGTCAGCGGCCGGATGACCTCGCGATCCTTCGCGCGGCCGACGCTGGTTGGGTTGTCGCCGGCGGGGACGATGGTGCCTACGCGTTTCTGGACTTGATGGCGATGCGCATTCCCGCTCTTGCCGAGCGCGGCGTTCTGCCGCAGCACTACGTCGCCGACGGCATCACAGGATTGCTCCTTTCTCCCGGCGCCCCATCGCATACCGCCGCCGCGGCGGCGCCATTCTTCATGCGACAGGAGCTCCGAAGCGCGATGGGAAATGCCGCCCGCACGCGCGCGCAACGCGACTTCAGCGAGGTCGACATGATCGATGGCTTCGAGCGCGCCGTCGAGGCAGCCGTTGACCGTTCGCGTTGGTTGGTCCGATGACATCACCAACGCTCGCGCATCGACTCGAATACGGCGCGCTGCGTGGTGTCGTCGCCGTGCTGAAGCGCATTGGTCTGCGTTCGGCGAGTGCCGTCGGCGCCGGACTCGGCACACTCGGTTATCGCCCCTTCGGCGTGCGTCGCGAGGTCGTCGAGCGACAGGTGCGCGCGGCGCTGCCGGAGCTGTCGCCTAACGAAACACGGCGCATCGCGAAAGCGAGCTATGCTCATCTAGGACGGACGACAACCGAAACGGCGCTGCTCCCGCTCTACGACGCCGAGCGCATCATCTCGCTCTTCGAAGAAGTGGAAGGATGGAGCATCGTCGAAGAGCGACTGGCACGTGAGAAGGGACTCATTCTCGTCACCGGGCATCTGGGCAATTGGGAGCTTGGCGGTGCCTATCTCGCCGCGCGGGGTCTTCCAATTCACGCGGTGGCGCGCTACATGGCTAACCCGCTTTTTGATCGATACCTCACGCGAACGCGCGAACGCATCGGAATGACAGTCGTCCACGACGACGAAGCGGTGCGGCGCGTGCCGCGCGCATTGCGCCGCGGCGACGCCGTCGCCTTTCTCATCGATCAAGGCGCCGTCGGTCTCGCTTCGACCTGGGTGCCATTCTTCCGCCGACTCGCCAAGACGCCGCGGTGTCCCGCCGTATTCGCGCTGCGCCTAGGCACGCCGATCGTCTTCGGCGTCGCGATTCGGCAGCCGAGCGGCCGATTTCGCCTCAGCTTCGAGCCGATCGACACCACGCAAACTGGCAATCTGGACGCGGACGTCGAGCGCATCGTCGCCGAGTATACCACCGTCCTGGAGCGCTGGGTGCGACGCGCGCCCGAGCAGTACTTCTGGCATCATCGCCGATGGAAGCATCAGCGCCCCAACACGCCGCCAGAGCTCGGAGAGCCGACATGAGCGAATCGCGTGCGTCGAGTGCCTTGCGAGGCGATCCGCGCGCATGGTTCGGCGCTGCCGTTGTTGCCTTCCTGCTGCTGCTCGCCATCGCCGCGCCGCTGGTCGCTCGTCATGATCCCGTGCACATCGATTTGATCAACCAGCTCAGTCCACCATCCGGCGAGCACTGGCTCGGCACCGACATTCAAGGACGAGACGTTTGGGCGCGACTCGTTTACGGCGCGCGGATCTCGCTTTCGGTCGGGGTTATCTCGCAGGGCATCGCGCTGCTGCTGGGCGTGACGCTCGGACTGATCGCGGGATTCTACGGCCGCTGGGTCGATGAGCTCG
>DATEHJ010000571.1:0-8302 GCA_035279645.1 Gemmatimonadaceae bacterium | reverse complement strand
CAACGCACAAACGCTACTTCGAGAAGCACGTCGCGGAGCTTCGGACGGTGACCGAGCGTGTGATTCTCCACTATCGGAAGGAGATAGTGGACCGACAGCAGGAGCTGGAGCGTCTCGCCGACATGGCCATCGAGCTGTTTGCCACGGGCTGCGTTCTCGGTCGCACCCAGCGACTGATCGATGAGCGTGGCGCGGAGGAGTGCGAGCGCGAGATCGCTTTGTGTGACCTCTTCGTTGTCGAGTCCGGGCGACGCTTTCGCGCGAATCGCGGTGCGGTGCTGTCGGCACAGGACCAACTGCGACGCGATGTCGCGCGCGCGGTGCGCACTGCCGGCGGCTATTTCGTGACGGACGCGATTCTCGAGGCCGGATCGACTAGCTTTTGACGTTCGACCTCGACAGCGTCAATCGATGACACGTCTGTTCGACATCTCCGTCCCCGTCATGAACGGCGGCGTCGTGTATCCGGGGAATCCCGAGATTCACATCGAAGCACAGCAGGACATGGCGAAGGGTGGCAGCTCGAACGTGTCGCTGCTTGCGATTGGATCGCACACCGGCACGCACGTCGACGCACCGAAGCACATGATTCCGAGCGGCGCCGGCGTCGACGCGATCCCACTCGACGCGCTGATGGGACCGGCGATCCTCGTCGCGTTCGAGGACGAGGTGATGGCGGTGACCGCTGAGCTTCTGCGCGCGCAGCCGCTCGAGGGACACGAGCGCGTACTTATAAAAACGCGAAACTCGGGTTTTATACGACAGCGAGATTTTCATCGCGACTATACCTATGTCGCTCCGGATGCGGCGGAGTACCTCGTCTCTCTGGGCGTGCGCCTCGTTGGCGTCGACTATCTATCGATCGAGCAGTTTCACTCCGGCCATCATCGCACGCACAAGACGCTGCTGTCGCGCGGCATCGTGATCGTCGAGGGGCTTGACCTCTCCCGTCCGCCGGCGGGCGAATATCAGCTGTGTTGCCTGCCCATACTCCTCGCCGGGATCGATGGCGCCCCGGCGCGTGCGGTGCTCGCGGGATGACCGAGATCACGCAGCTGCTCTTCGACATCGGCGGTGTGCTCGGGTCCAATGGCTGGGATCGCGAGCAGCGTAGCGAAGCGGTCGCGCGCTTCGGACTGGACGGCGACGATTTTCAGTATCGTCACGAGGAGACAGTCGGCGCGTTCGAGTCGGGGCAGATCTCACTCGAGGAGTATCTCGACGTCACCGTCTTCTGGCGGCAGCGCGACTTTTCCCGCGACGAGTTCAAGCGATTCATGTTCGGCCTGAGCACGCCGTCCGCCGACAGTCTCGACGTCGTGCGCCGGTTGCGCCAGAATATTCGAGGTCGGCCAACCCGAGTGCGAATGGCGACGCTGAACAACGAATCGCGTGAGCTCAATGAGTATCGCATCAAACACTTCGGGCTGTGCGATCTGTTCGATGTCTTTTTCAGCTCGTGCTGGCTCGGCGTGCGCAAGCCCACGCGGCAGATCTACGAGCGCGTGTTGGGAATGACGCAAGTAGCGCCGGCGAGTAGCGTCTTCGTGGACGATCGGGAACAGAATCTCGCGCCGGCGCGCACGCTGGGGATGAAAACGATTTTGTTCACGAACGCGGAACAGTTAGTTCGGTCGCTGGGAGAGTTTGGTTTTCAAATCTGATCCAGGCGTCCAGCGCGGACTAACGCGGTATCAATCCGTGTTAGCCCGTGCGAAATGATTGAATCGATCAATGGGAGTCACGAAATGCAGATTGCGATGATCGGACTCGGTCGGATGGGCGGCAACATGGTCGAACGCCTGATGCGAAACGGACATCAGACGGTCGTCTTCGATCGGAGTGCCGAGGTAGTCTCGAAGTATCAGAAGTTGGGCGCGACGGGCGCGCGCGATCTCGCCGACGTCGTCGCGAAGTTGAAGACGCCGCGTGTCGTCTGGATCATGGTGCCCGCTGGCGCGCCGGTGGACGACACCATCGAAGCCCTCGTGCCCAGCTTATCGAAGGGCGACATCATCATCGACGGTGGCAACTCGAACTTCCATGATACGATGCGCCGCGCCGACGCACTCGCAAAGCAGGGCATCGAGTTCGTGGACAGCGGTACGAGCGGCGGTATCTGGGGACTCGAGAACGGCTACTGCCTCATGGTCGGCGGCAGCGATCGGGCGGTGAAGCAGTGCGAACCCATCTTCCTCGCGCTCGCGCCCGAGAACGGCTACGCGCACGTCGGCCCGAGCGGCGCTGGGCACTATGTGAAAATGGTGCACAACGGCATCGAGTACGCGCTGCTGCAAGGCTACGCCGAAGGCTATGAGATCCTCCACGCCTCGAAGGATTTCCCGAAGCTCGATTTACACCAGATCGCCGAAGTGTGGCAGCACGGGAGCGTCGTTCGATCGTGGCTCAACGAGCTCGCCGTCTCTGCGTTCAGCCGCGATCAGAATCTCTCCGACCTCAAGGGCTTTGTCGCCGACTCGGGTGAGGGGCGCTGGACGGTGCAAGAGGCGATCGACACCGACACACCCGCGCCGACGATTACGCTTTCGCTCATCATGCGCTTCCGCTCTCGGCAAACGGACACGTTCAGCGGCAAGGTGATCGCCGCGCTGCGCAACGAGTTCGGCGGTCACGCGGTGACGAAGTCATGACGGCCAGCGCGGTCGTCACCCCGCGCCCGAGCGTGCAGATCAGCGGTATCGGGCCGATGCGCGATCGCGCCGATCCGTGCACGATGGTGATATTTGGCGCGATGGGAGATCTCACCAAGCGCAAGCTCATGCCGGCGCTGTACGAGCTCATGAAAGAAGGGCTCGTCGATCAGGACTTCGCCGTCCTCGGCGTCGGTCGTGAGTCCTGCGACAGCGACGACGCCTTCCGCTCGCGGATGCGCGAGTCCATCCAGCAATCGGACGAAGTACACGGCTTCGACGAATCGCTCTGGAACTCGTTATGCGAGCGGCTCCACTACACCTGCGTCGAGCTCACCGACGCCAAAGACTACGCGAAGATCGGCGCCAAGCTGACGGAAATCGAGGCAACGCGCGCTCCGGAGGACCGCAACCGCCTGTTCTACCTTGCGGTGCCGCCGAGCATCTTCGAGCCGATCGTGCGCAATCTTGCATCAAGCGGCCTCGCACCGCGAAGCCAAGACGCAAGCGTGCGACCTTGGGTGCGCATCGTTGTCGAGAAGCCCTTCGGGCGAGACCTCGAGACAGCGACGAATCTCAACCAGCTCGTGCTGAGCCTCTTCGCCGAGCATCAGGTTTTTCGCATCGATCACTACCTCGGTAAGGAGACCGTTCAGAACGTTCTCGTTCTACGATTTGCGAACTCGATCTTCGAGCCGCTGTGGAATCGTCAGTGGATTCATCACGTGCAGATTACCGCGGCGGAGGACGTCGGCGTTGAATCGCGTGGCCGCTATTACGAGGAAGCGGGCGTGGTACGGGACATGTTTCAAAATCACCTCCTCCAGCTACTCGCCCTCACGGCAATGGAGCCGCCGTACACGATGAGCGCCGGCGCGGTGCGCGACGAGAAGGTGAAAGTGCTCAAGTCCGTCCGCTGGCTCGATCCGAAGGCGATTCCGCGCAATGCCGTGCGCGCGCAATACCGCGCCGGGCCGGTCGGCGGAAAGCTGGTTGCCGGGTACATCGAGGAAAAGGACGTCGATCCATCATCGATCACGCCCACGTACGCGGCGGTCCGGCTGCACGTCGACAATTGGCGGTGGAACGGCGTGCCCTTCTATCTGCGCTCGGGGAAGCGGATGAAGAAACGCGTCTCCGAGATCGCGGTGACCTTCCGGTCGCCACCGCACCTCATGTTCGGGCACCAGACACGCGAGGTGTTGCAGCCGAACACGCTCGTTATGCGTGTACAGCCTGACGAGGGCGTGAATCTCAACTTCGAAGTGAAGGTGCCCGGCGCCGCCGTAGCGCTCACGTCCGAAGTCGAGGTCGCGCCCGTCGACATGGACTTCACATACGATGAAGTGTTCGGTGAGACGTCGGCGCCGGCGTACGAGACGCTCTTGCTCGATGTAATGATCGGCGAAGCGACACTGTTCACGCGCAGCGACGAAGTGGAGGCCGCATGGCGCGTGATCGATCCGTTGATCCGGTACTGGGAGCAAAATCCGCCCGACCAGATGGCGACGTACGCCGCCGGCACGTGGGGGCCTCGTGAGGCAGAGGAGCTGATCGCGAAAGACGGCGTGCGGTGGAGGGAGCCTTAGCCCTCAAAATCAATCCATCCCTTCCCTGCGTCCGTTCCGATCAGTTTCACCTTCACGCGATCGCCAACGTCCATTCCCTTCTCGCCGCGCACAACGCGACCTTCGGCGGGGGGATGCAGTAGACGCACGTACGTGCCTGACGAGGAGCGGCCCGTAACGATCGCATCGTAGCGCTCGCCGATGTGGTCGGCGAGCATGAGCGCCGCGCCGACCTTGCGCATCGTCCGTTCGACCTTGCGCGCCGCATCCTCCCGCTCGGTGCAGTGCGCTGCCAGTCCACCCAGCTCGTCGTCGCTATACGGCGGCGGACCGTCCGCGAGCGCTGCCTTCACCAGACGCTGCGTGATCAGGTCCGCATAACGGCGATTCGGCGCCGTCGCGTGCGTGTAGTCGTGCGCGGCGAGGCCGAAGTGGCCGCCCGGGTCCTTTCCCGGCAAATCCAGGGCATACGCTCCCGGACCCATCAGCTTCACAATCGTGAGCGAGAGATCGGGAAAGCGCAGCGGATCCGCGGCATGACGCTTCGCGAGAAACTTCGCGAGTGATAGAGAGTCCGGATCCGCCGGGAGCGTCTCGCCATATTGCGCCGCCAACTCGACGATCCGGCTCCAGCGCTCCGGCTCGCGCACGATGCGCCGAATCCCCGATCGGCCGCGCGCCTCGAGCCACTTCGCGATCGCGACATTCGACGCGATCATGAAGTCCTCGATGAGATCGCGCGCTGCATTCTTGTGCGTGAGTTTGAGATCGACGACGCGGCCGTCCTTCGCGACCGGCGTCGCCTCGATCGTCTCGAGGTCGAGAGCACCGTTGCGTTCGCGTTCAGCCTTGAGACGCTTCGCCGACTCCCACTGGAGTCGCAGCTGCGCGGCGAGACCGGACATCGCCGATACTTTCTGCGGCGGCTGCACCTTCCCGCCCTTGGTGTTCTCGAGCCAGGCACCGGTGTCGTCGTACGCGAGCTGCGCCTTGTTGCGCACGACGGCGCGATAAACGTCGAACTTCGTAACGTCGCCGTTCGGCGCGACGATGTTCTCGATAACAACCGCAACGCGGTCTTCGTTCTCGTTGAGCGAGGTGAGATTGGTCGAGAACTGCTCGGGGAGCATTGGAAAGACCTGCACGCCCGTGTATACGGAGGTCGAACTTTCCTGCGCATGCAGGTCGGCGGGCGATCCCTTGCCGATGAGCGCATCGACGTCGGCAACTGCAACGAGAATGCGAATCGCGCCGTCGCTCAACTCCTCGGCGACTTCGAGCTGATCGAGATCGCGCGACTCCGTGTTATCGATCGACGACCAGAGCAGGTTCCGCAGGTCGCGGACTCCGTCGGCGCGCGCTGGCTGTTTCGAGGTCGCCGCCTGTGCCTCGACGGCCGAGCCGAACTCCGGATCAAAGCCGTTCTCGCGGAGGACGCGCTGCGCGGTTTGAACGAAGTCGATCGATTGGTGATGGTTGCGGTTTGCCACGGTTCTCGCGTGCGGGGTTCGTGTTGCGCTTTAGAAATGCCCTTGTATCGGCGCCGACATTTGAGCCTAACGGCTGATCTTCCCGAACGGCACATTGCCGATGCGATAACTGCGCCAGTCCTCGTGATCGAAATGCCACCACTCCTGTGGATTTACCGTGAAACCCTGCGCCTCCATCGCCTGACGCAACAGCTCGCGATACCACCGTTGCCGCGAAGTGCCGCCCGGATACTCGGCGTACGCGCGCTCGGTGCTTTCGTCGTAGGTGCTCACCATCTCCACCGGCTTGCCCGTGTTGAGATCGTACAACGTGAGATCGACCGCCGAGCCGCGATTGTGCTTGGACCCTTCGGCCGGGTTGGCGACGAGCCACTTCTTCGCCGCCGGCGTCGCATCCCAGAAGATCTTCGTGACGTACCAGGGACGATACGCATCGTGGATGAGCAACCCGTAGCCTAACGACGTTAGCGCGCGGTGGGCGCGCACCAGCGCCTCGGCGGCGGGGCGCTGCATGAACGAGCGCGCTTCGTCGTAGACCTTGGTTCCAAGGAAATTGTTCGACGTCGCGTAACGGACCTCGAGCTTGATCGTGGGATCGAGCTTCACGAGCTCGACGAGATCCGTCTCGCGAAAACCACCCGACTCAGCTGGCGGCGTCGCCGCGAGCGCTTCGGTGCGGAGCTCGGCGACGGGACGCAGTGGAGTGATGCGCAGCTGATTCGTGCCGGGCTTCGGCTCGATGTTGCGGCGCGCGAAGGGTACCCCCGCCGCCGTGGCCCCAGTCGCGCGGCCGCTCTTGTCGCGCGTGAAGACGATCCGCTCACCGTCATACAGCCCCTCGGCCGGAAAGGCGAAGGTGTCCCGCGACACCTGAGTCAGGGGGTACGGAAAGAACCACTCGATCAGCGCCCAGAGACGACCGTCCCGCTCGAAGACGTAGAGGATATCGTAGTCGGGGCCGTACTCGCCGATGAGCCCACGCCACGACGCCGGCGCCGCCGTTGGCATGCCGTGGTCCACGCGCACGAGTGAATCCTTGAACCCATCGCCGGAGCTGAGCGAAGTCGCCGGGTCGGCGTTAGGCAGAAAACGCGCCCCCGTGCCGAACACGCGGTCGTCGACAACGAGTGTGTCACCCCGCGCGCGCAGTTCGGGGACCCCGCCGCCAGTGGCCGGCAGCAGGGCGAGCCCGGTGCCGCGATGGGTGAGCTCGATCTCACGCGCCTTGCCGGAGCGCGGCGCATAACGACCGACGAGCCGTCGAGCCCGTGCCGCACCAATGACCGCCGTGGTATCCGGCGACGCGGACGGCGTGCCGGCGGCCGCGACGCCGCTCGCTTGACCGACCCGCGCCGCGAGCATGCCACGGAGCGCAACGTCGGCGATCTCGTCGACCGACGCGTTGGCCCCGTCGCGCGTCGTCACGACAACGACGCCGAGCTTCTCGTCAGGCAGCGCCTGCAGCGTCGTCGCGAATCCGTAGATCGCTCCATCGTGGCCGACGCTGCGGTGCCCGTCGAGCGTGCCGAGACGGAACCCGATGCCATACCCGGATTGCTCACCCGCCCGCGCGAACTGTGGCGTCCACATCTGGGCAATTGTCTCCTGCTTCAGCACCTGCCCATTGGTGCCCCGGCCACCGGCGAAGAGCGCACTGAGAAAGCGCGAGAGATCCGTGACGGTCGTGTACATGCTTCCCGCGGGGGCGATTCCGAGCTGAAAGCTCGGCGCCGGGAAAGCCCGACCGTCCAGCGTCCACATTGCGGCCGGCGCCAGATTCCGCGTGAGCCCGGTGGTCGGCTGAAAGCCGCTCGTCGTCATGCCTAACGGCTGCAACACCGCTTTGGAAAGTGCCTCCGGGAATGGGGTCCCGATCAGCTTTTCGAGGACGTATCCGACGGTCGCGATCGCGGCATTCGAGTATTTCGTGTGCGTCTCTGGCGGGTAGACCAGCGTCGTGCGATTGAGGCTGGCAATCGTCGCGGCGAGCGGTGGCGACGTGCTGTCGAAGTAGTTGCCCACGGGTGGCTCGCGCACGAGACCCGAGCGGTGCGACATCAATTGACGCAGCGTGATCGGCTTCTCGTACGGATTCCGTGGATGGAATTCCGGCAGGTATCTCGTTACCGGGGCGTCGAGGTCGACCTTCCCCTGCTCGACGAGCTGCATGATCGCCACATCGGTGAACAGCTTGGACACGGAACCGACGCGAAACACTGTCTCCGGACCGGCCATGCGATGCGCCGCCGAATCGATCGTCCCGAATCCCTGCGACCACACGACCTGTTGGTCATCGACGAGAGCGATCGAAACGATCGGGAGACCCTGCACGCGCATCTCTCGCTCGATGTACCGCTCGAGCCGCTGTGCGATGGCGGCGTATTCGGGTCGAGCTGCGGGAAGCTGTTGTGCCGCGGCGCCTAACGGGCCGACGGACGAGGCAAGGAAGAGCGCGCCGGTGAGCGAGAGTGCCGAGAACGCGCCCCGAATGTGCTGAAGCATTGGCCTGGCGAAGCGAGATAACAGATTCGTGAAGGGACGCGTCATCTTCGCCAGCGTGCGCCGGAATGTCCAGCGCTACATCGCAATTATC
>DATEHJ010000570.1:0-6434 GCA_035279645.1 Gemmatimonadaceae bacterium | reverse complement strand
CTAAAGATAGCGGCGGGGGACAGCGCGCCAGTCGCGCTCTGGGTCGTACAAATGCGCGACTCGGACGAACATTGGAAGACAACGATTCTGCCCGTTGCCACGCGCGAGTTCGCGATTCCGGACAGCGCGGACCCGGATCTCGTCGCGGTGTCGGCCGTGGATCGGATTGGGCAGACGAGCACGCGCACGGTGCTTCGCTTGCGGCGCTGATGTCATCCGAGCGCAGCGAGGGATCTGCACTCGATGGACTGAGTGCAGATCCCTCGTCGCTTCGCTCCTCGGGATGTCCGCTATCGCGACGCGATTTTCGGCGTTTCGTCGGTCGGTGCGTCGGCGAGCTTGACGTGAATCGTCTTCTCCGCGCCCTGTCTCACGAGTGTGAGCGAGACGACGTCACCCGGGCGCTCGTTCCGAATCACACGCTGCAGCGTCGCGACGTGGTCGATGTCATGACCATCGGCGTTGACGATGATGTCGCCCTTCTGAATCCCCGCGGCCTTCGCTGGGCTCGCGCCATCCTGCGGGAAGGCCGCGACCAATGCGCCACGGATTTGCGCCACGCCGCCCTGTGCGAGTCTGTCCGCCTGCGCGTCCTTTTGCGTCACCTCAGCGAGTTGCAGACCGAGGATGCCTCGACGAACGTGGCCGTATTGGACGATTTGGTCCAACACGCCCTTCACGAGCGTCACGGGAATCGCGAAGCCGTAGCCGGCATAACTGCCGGTCGGGCTGGCGATCGCCGAGTTCATGCCGACGACTTCGCCGCGAACATTCACGAGCGGGCCACCGGAATTTCCGGGATTGATCGGCGCGTCGGTTTGGAGATTGTCGACGACCGCATAGGGGCTGTCATAGAGCCCCGCGAGGCCGCGCCCCTTGGCGCTGATGATTCCCTGTGTGACGGTAAAGTCGAGACCGAGTGGATTACCGATCGCGAGCACCCAATCGCCGACGCGCGCAGTCTCGTCGTTGCCGAGTGGGACGGTCGGAAGGTTCTGGCCATCGATCTTTATGACGGCAACGTCAGTCGTCGGATCGCGACCCACGACCCTCGCGTTGAATTCGCGCCGGTCGGAGAGAATCACGGTGACCTTGTTGGCGTCCGCGACCACGTGGTTGTTCGTGAGAATCATTCCATCGGGCGAGACGATGAAGCCGGAGCCCGACGCGTGAATCACATTGTCCTGCTGCTGCTCTCCGCGATTGCCGCGGCCACGGTGCGGCGCGGCGCCCATATCAGGGAAGCCGAACTGGCGTAGATCGGGGAAGTCGGGCATCTGCGGCATGCGTTGCGACGCGGGGCGCTCACCTTCGATATGAATCGAGACGACTGCCGGCGTCACCTGCTGCGCGACCGCCGCGAACGCATTCTGCGTTTCGACGAGGGGCGCGATCGCCGTTGGATTGATGGTATTCGCGTGGGCATTCGCTGCTTGGTGCACGGATTGGGCGTGCAGCGCGGTGAGGACGCCCGACGCGATCACCGCGGTGCCGCCGACGGAGAGCGCGAGCGCACGCGTGCGCCCGCCGGAAGGAAACAGAGACATCTTCAAGCCACCTCGAGAGTGTTAGAAAGTTGTAACCACTCGCGGCGATGACGGTCCGCTCTGGGCCGCGCGTCGCGTGGAACGCAAACGGCGGCCCGATGATCCGGCGCCGCCTGTTGAGAGAACTGGAACACCGACAGCACTAGCTACACGTTCCAGCTTCGCGAGTTCCCCGACTCGAAGAGTCGGCGAGCCAAACCAATTCGCTTCTTGAGGTATCGAAGCAGCGTGCCCATCGGAGACAGCGCGTGAGAGGGCTCCTTCAGGATGTTCGGTTCGCCATTCGATCGCTGCGACGCCGGCGCTCGTTTGCGCTCGTTGCTATCGTGACGGTCGCGCTTGGCATCGGCGCCGCCACTTCCATTTACACTGTCGTGGACGGGGTGTTGCTGCGGCCCCTACCGTATCGGGAGTCGGGGCGCCTCGTCGCGGTTTGGCAGACGTTCCCGACTTGGAAGAAGGAGCCGATTCTCGCCGGCATGTGGGACCGGATTCCGCTCTCGATTCCCGAGTATCGCGACGTCCACGATCTCACGAGCGTGTTCGAGAACGTGGGTATATGGGCGCCTGGGGCGGTCACGATCACAGAGGGGGACCGACCGGAGCTGGTGAGCACGACGCGCGCGAGCGCGTCGCTGCTCGACGTGCTTGGAAAGCGTCCACTACTCGGGCGCATGTTCCTCCCGAGCGAAGATGTCCCAGGCGGACCCCGCTTCGTGCTCGTGAGCTATGAGAGCTGGCAGTCTCGCTTCGGAGGTGACCGTCAGATCTTGGGACGCACGGTGCGTCTGGACGACGTGCCGTACACGGTCATCGGCGTGCTGCCGCGCGGGTTGAGCGTCGGTCGACAGGAAGCGAGCCTGCTCGGCGCGCCAGTGTTCTGGGTGCCAACCGGTCAGGACTCGATGGACTATCGCGAGCGCACGAATCACAGCTATCGCACGGTTGCACGGCTCGCGACAGGCGTGTCGATCGAGCACGCGCGCCTCGAGACGAGCCGATTGCTGAGCGACTCCACGTCGGGGGCGAAAGGCGTTCGGCTCGCCGGCTGGGAGGGGGATCAGGTGCGCGACGCGCGCGCGCCGCTGCTCGCGCTCCTCGGCGCGGCGGCGCTGCTACTCGGGATCGCCTGCGTGAACACGGCGACGTTATCGTTGGGCGAAGTGGCGACGCGTCAGGAGATGGCGACCCGTCTCGCGATCGGGGCCGGACGCGGGCGTCTCGTTAGGCAACTACTCACCGAGAGCCTCCTCCTCTCCCTCGCCGGAGGCGCGCTCGGCGTGCTCTGCGCCGCGGGCGGCACCAAGACGCTTATCGCGCTTGCGCCGCCGAGGATTCCGGGTCTCGCGGACGTCCACCTGGACCTCAGAGTCCTTGCCGTGTCGCTCGTCGCCGCGATCGCGACCGGACTTTGCTTCGGCATCACGCCGGCGCTGGTTTCCGCCGGCGCCGGTCCAGCGGCTCTGCTCCGCGCCGGAGCGGGTCAGAGCGCGCGCGGCCGCGGCGCGTTGCAACGTGGGTTGGTCGCGCTGGAGTTGGCGCTTTCGGTCGTCCTCCTCGTCGGCGCCGGCCTGCTGACGAGGAGTTTGGAGAAGATCACAGCGGTCGATCCCGGATTTCACCCCGATCATCTTCTGGCTGTGCGCACGTCGTTACCCGGGCCCGTGGCCAGGGACAGCGCTCGTGTCGTGCGATTCTACGATGGCCTGGCAGCGCGCCTGAGTGCTATGCCCGGAGTCAGGGCGGTCACCTTCGGGTCGCAGCCGCCATTCAACGGCGGAACGAGCAGCAGTACGGTCGAGCGAGAAGGCGCCGCCGCGCCGAGCGCCGGAACAGGACCACCGGCGACACGACGAGAAGCGCAGCAGCGGATAGTCGTGCCCGGGTTCTTCGCCACGTTAGGCATCCCCCTCCTCGGCGGCCGAGAGTTCTCGGCGAGTGACCGCGCCGGCGCACCCGATGTCGCTATCGTGAGCGACGCGCTCGCCCGGCGCGACTTCAGCGGTGAGTCACCGCTCGGCAAGCGTGTGAAGTTCCAGAGCAAGTGGTGGATGATCGTGGGCATCGTGGGAGATGTGCACTATCAGAGGCTGACGCGCGATCTCGAGCCGACCATCTACACCTCTCCCGCGCAGCGTGGGGGCTGGTCACTTCAGCTCCTGGTGCGTACGGCGGGCGATCCGACGTCGCTCAGCAGTCTGGTGCGCGCCGCGATTCACGACGTCGAGCCAAGGGCAACGGTGATCGCGCAGGACGACATGCGAACGCTGATTCGTCGCTCCTCCGTGGACGAACGGTATCGCACGCTGCTCATCACGCTCTTCGGCATGCTCGCGATTCTGCTCGCGGCGATCGGGATATACGGCGTTACGGCCCGCGCGGTCGCGAGGCGGACGCGAGAAGTGGGTATTCGCCTCGCCCTCGGCGCGACGACGGTGCGTGTCGTTAGGCTACTCGTCGGCCACACCCTTGCTGGTGTCGCGGCCGGAGTCGCGGTCGGTCTGATCGGCGCGCTCGTCGTGGGCCGCTTCCTATCGCCGTTCCTGTTCGGAGTGGATGCTATGGACCCGGTGACCTACGCCGGGATCGTCTCGCTCCTGGCAATTGTGAGCGGCGCCGCAAGCTGGCTACCGGCGCGACGCGCGGGGCGTCTCGACGTGGCAGGGGTGCTTCGCGGGGAGTAGACTGCTCGGAGACCAGACGGTAGGCCCTTCGGTCAACTTCGCTCTGGCCCGATTTGCTCAGTGGCGCTACGCTGTATCGTAGTCCCCGATCTTCTTCCCTAACCCGTGTCCATCGTGTACAAGCTCACCGAAACGAATTGGATCTGGCGCGATGGCGAGTTCATTCGCTGGCAGGACGCGCAGATCCATGTGCTTTCGCATTCCGTGCAGTTCGGCTCATCCGTCTTCGAGGGCATTCGCTGCTATAGCACCCCGCGCGGGCCGGCAGTTTTTCGCCTGCAGGATCACCTTCAGCGCATGGTGGACTCGGCCAAGATCTATCGAATGGATCTGGCGTATTCCGTAGACGAGCTGGTGGCGGCCTGCTGCGAGCTGGTCGAGAAAAATGAGCTCGACGCCTGCTATCTGCGGCCGATGATCATTCGCGGCTATGGTGCCGCGAGCATGGTTCCCTTCGCCAGCCCGACGCACGTGTACCTGCCTTGCTGGCCCTGGGGAGCGTATCTCGGCGAGGGCGCATTGGAGAACGGTGTCGACGCATGCGTCGCGAGCTGGAATCGGGTCGCGCCGAACACGATTCCGGCGATGGCGAAGATCGCTGGCAACTATCTCGGCGGACAGCTGATCAAGATGGAGGCGATGGCGAAGGGCTTCACCGAAGCTATCGCGTTGGGTACGGACGGCATGCTGAGCGAGGGCTCCGGCCAGAATCTCTTTCTGGTTCGCAAAGGGACACTGTATACGCCACCGATCGACGGGACGCTGCTGCCTGGCATCACGCGCGAGAGCGTCTTGACGATCGCGACGGACGCGGGGATTCCGATTCGCGAGGAGCCGTTACCGCGCGAGATGCTCTACATCGCGGACGAGGTGTTTCTCTCCGGCACGGCGTCCGAGATCACGCCGATCCGCAGCGTCGACAAGATCACGGTTGGTCAGGGAAAGCCCGGTCCGGTGACGAAGGAGCTGCAACGCATCTTCCTTTCGACGGTGCGCGGCGAGGCAGCGGATCCGCACGGCTGGCTGACGTACGTGCGCGCCGAGCGGGCCGATGCGCGGTCGTTAGGTGGAAGGGCCTCGGCAACGAAAACGTAGTCGCAATCCCGAGCCAGTTTGTCGTCGCTTCGCTCCCGGGATAACAGCCGCGACTATTTCGGCACGACCGTCAGCGCCCCTTTCGCGTCGATCTTGAGCGTCGCGGCACCGCTGGCCTGAACGGGGGTCATCTCGTCCGCCTCGACACGAATCTTGTCCGGTGCGATGCGAGCGACGGTGACGCGCGCGCCGGCGTGCATGCCCTTCACGCCTAACTCCGCCAGCTTCTCCGGCTGGTCGAGCACGGCCGTGAAGCTCATGCCGAGTCGGAGCTCGTCGTCGTCGCGAGGCTGCAGGCGCGCGCCGAGCTGCTCGGCGATCGCCTTGGCCGACACGGTGGCGGGCGCGAGGGCTCCGCTCTGTTGTTTCGGGTCCTGCTGGGCGGCGACGCATGGCGCGATGATGCTCGTTAGGCATATCGCGAACAGTACCGCGCGTGGGTGAGACAGCGTTTGCATCATGGTCTCCTCCTTCGCTTCCTACGTAATCAAGGTTCCGTCCTACTTCATCGGCGGCAGGTCGCTGTTGCCGATATCACGGAGGAGCTTGTAGCTCCCATCTGACTGCTTCTTCCACACGACGAGGTATTTGCCGACGTCGTGCACGGGCTTCGCAGCCTGCGGCGGTTTGCTGCTCACGTCGTAGGAGCCGGTCTCGATCGCGTAGTCTCCGGACACGATGAGATCCTGAGTCTGAAACTTCATCGCGGTCGGTTTCATCGCGACGAGCATCGCGGCGAAGCCCTTCGAGATCTCGGCGCGGCCATGCTGTGCCGGGGTGTTCGCGGGCATCGCGATCGCGTCGTCGGCGTAGAAGGCCGATAGCGTCACAGTGTCGCCGGCGACGGCAGCGGCCGCGAACTTCGTGTTGATGGCGTCGATCGCCTGCCTAACGGCCGCGGCGTCTGTTGTCGAAGCACCGGCGAGGGTTGCCGTCGCTGGGGCCGCGGTGTCGATGCGGCGAGCCTGCTGGGTGGTGCAAGCAGCGACGGCGACGAGCGTGACCAGGGTAAGACAAGATGAGCGCACGACGGCACCTCCGAGAAATGACGGGGGTCCTTATCATGCGCTCACGTCGATCGTGAGGCAAGGTCAGCGCGCCGCCCCAC
>DATEHJ010000569.1:0-6454 GCA_035279645.1 Gemmatimonadaceae bacterium | reverse complement strand
CGTTGGCTTTGGCGCCTCGTGGCTCAAGGCGGTGTTCTTTGCCGACAATCTCGCGCTAAACGGGTTCTTCATCTTTCTCGGCAAGTGGACGTTCGATCTGATCTTCGTGCTCGTCGGTCACCGAATGCACGGTGTCGAGCTGTTGATGCAGATCGTGGTTTGGTCGTCGCTCTCGGCCGCGATTACGGCTGTCGCCGGTGTGCTCGCCGTCGCGCTCCTTCGGCCGCTCATGGAGGTGCGCACCGCATGATCTGCTCGCTGCGCTCTCAAATGTCATGACCACGCGACGCATCAACGTCGATTGGCCGCTCGTGCTGATCGCGCTCGCGCTGTCGCTCTTCGGCATCGCGACCGTGTACTCCGCGGGGCAGACCGATGCGATGACCTATGTGAGTCGCGCTTGGCGCGCTCAGATCGTCTGGTTCATCCTCTCGATCGGCTCGGCGTACTTCATCAGTCGATCGAGTGTCCGTCTCCTCGAGTGGATGACGGTTCCGCTGTACTGGTTCTCGATCGTCCTGCTCATCGTTGTGCTGATCCCCGGCTTCGGATCGGGCGCTGGCACGGCCGCGAGCGTGAAGGGATGGTTGACGGTCGCCGGGCATCGCCTTGGACAGCCGGCCGAATTCGCGAAGCTCGCCGTCGTATTGATGCTCGCGCTGGTGCTGTCGAAGAATCGTGAGGCGCCGAAGTCGATGATCGATCTCTGGCGACCTGGCCTCATCGTCGGCATTCCGTGGGCGCTGATCATGAAGCAGCCGGACCTCGGCACCGGCATCGTCTTCGTCGGGATCTTTTTCGGAATGCTGTTCTGGGCCGGTGTCGAGTGGCGCCTGCTCGTCCTGATCGCGAGCCCGGTGGTGAGTCTGATCCTGGCGTTCAGCACGAGCGTCTGGGCGTCGTGGTTCTGTCTTTTCGTCGCGCTCCTGATCTGGTACAAGCCGTATGTGATCGAGGGGGTCATTCTCGCGACGGCGAATGTCCTCATGGGCGTCGTCGCGCCCATTCTCTGGGAACGACTCGCACCCTATCAGCAGAACCGATTGCGTGTCTTCCTCGATCCGTCGATCGACCCGCGTCGCTCCGGCTATCACGTCATTCAATCCCAGGTCGCGATCGGCTCGGGCGGCTGGTTCGGCAAGGGCTATCTCAATGGCCCGCAGAAGCGACTTGCTTTCCTTCCCGCACAGCACACGGACTTCATCTGGGCCGTCGTGGGAGAGGAGCTCGGATTCATCGGCGTTCTGCTTGGCCTGACACTGTTCCTCGCGCTTTTCCTGCGCGTGGTTCGCATCGCCGAGCGCGCGAACGACTCGTTCAGCAGCCTCATTGCATTCGGGCTTCTCTCGAGCTGGTTGGTTCACGTCCTCGAGAACATCGGCATGACGATCAATCTCATGCCGATCACGGGCATCCCGCTGCCGTTCTTCAGCTACGGCGGATCATTCATGCTCGCGAGCTGGCTCGCGATCGGCATCCTCGTGCGCATCTCGAGCGAAGGAAGAGGGAGAACGGGACAGGTAATGTAGCGACGTAAGCCGAGCCGACCTCACAACTGATCCGACTGCGCAACTGAGGCGACTGCGCAACTGATCTGACCGCGCGACTAATCCGACCGCGCAACTTGATCCGACCTCGCAACTGACCTGAAGGCGTAATGACTTGACTGCGACATCGCGCCGTCGCATCAGCCGCGCCCTCGGTTCAGTTGCGAGGTCGGCTCAGTTACGCGGTTGGATCAGTTGCGCAGGCGCCTCAGCTGCGTGTCGCCTCCGTTGCGTGTCGCTTCAGTTGCGCGGTCGTGTAAGTTGCGCCGTTACCAGTTTCAGGTTCACTTTCGCAGATGGCCTGGTTCAAAAAGGAGAAAAAGCCCCGTCAGCCGCGGCGCGATCGCCTCGAGATTCCAGCTGACGTATGGGAGAAGTGCGAAGCCTGTGGGCACACCGATATTCGGGAGAAGTTCGAGCGCAATTTCAACGTGTGCCCGAGCTGCGATTACCATCGGCGCATTCGCGCGCACGAGTACTGCTTGTTGCTGCTCGACGATGGCACGATGGAAGAGTTGGAAGTCGATCTTCGCTCGGCCGATCCACTCTCGTTTCCTGAGTACCCGCAGCGACTCAAGAAGGCGCTCGCCAACGCCGGCGACGCAGACGCCCTGCTTGCCTGCGGCGGAACGCTCGACGGATTGCCAGTAAATCTCTGCGTCATGGACTTCGCCTTCATGGGCGGCTCCATGGGATCGGTCGTCGGCGAGAAGATTGCGCGGCTGGCCCAGCGATCGCTCGAGCGAAAATTCCCGCTGATCGTGATCTCGGCATCGGGTGGTGCGCGCATGCAGGAAGGGGTGCTCTCGCTGATGCAAATGGCCAAGGTGTCCGCCGTACTTGCGATGCTCGCCGAGCGACGCATCCCGTACATCTCCATTCTCACGAACCCGACGACGGGCGGCGTGAGCGCGAGCTACGCCATGCTCGGCGACGCGATTCTCGCCGAGCCGGGCGCGGTGATTGGATTCGCGGGTCCGCGCGTGATCAAGCAGACGCTTGGTCAGGATCTTCCCGACGGATTCCAAACTTCGGAATTCCTGCTCGATCACGGCATGCTCGATTCCGTCGTGCATCGACGCAATCTCAAACGAACCGTGGGCCAGCTTCTGCGGCACATGTCGGGACGGCCGGCGGCGACGGGGTGGGCTGCGTCCTGACGACTGCACCGAGACCGCGACTGCTCACGCCTCGTGAGGCCGACGCGCGGTACCAGCAGGCGCTCGAATATCTCTTCGCTCGCACCACCGGACCCTTCAAGTTCGGTCTCGAGCGAACGCTCGCGCTCCTCGCCGAGCTCGGGGATCCGCACCGCGCGTTTCCGTCGATTCACATCGCGGGAACGAATGGGAAGGGCAGCAGCGTCGCCACCGCCGAAGCCCTCCTGCGCGCGAAGGGTTTGCGTGTCGGCACATACACGTCGCCACATCTCATCGATTTCCGCGAGCGCATCGTTGTCGACGGGCAACGCATCGGTGCCGAAGAGGTCATCGAGTTCGTCGACCACTGGACGCCGATCGTTGAATCACTCGGCGCCACGTTCTTCGAAGCGACGACGGCGCTCGCCTTCGCGCATTTCGCAAAGGCGCGTGTGGACGTCGCGGTGATCGAAACAGGGCTCGGTGGCCGCTTGGACTCGACGAACGTCATCGATCCGATCGCGGCCGGCGTTACCACGATCGACTACGATCACACCGAGTACCTCGGCGACACACTCGAGCAGATCGCCGCGGAAAAGGCGGGCATCTACAAGCCGGGCCGCGCCGCCGTCGTCGGCGAGAGCGATCCGTCACTGCGCGATATTCTCGCGCGCGACGCACGCAAGGCAGGCGCGACCCCCGTTCGCATCGTCTCCGAGGAATGTTCGATCAGCAACGTCGAGATCGGCGCGGCCGGAACGAGCTTCGATATCGAGGGGCTGGGCGCACGCGGCCGCCTTACGACGCCACTCGCGGGGCGACATCAGGCGGAGAACGTCGTCTTTGCGCTCGTCCTGCTCAACGCGGCTGGTGCTCCGTACGCGACGACGCTCGACGAGGCATCGCGGTCTCTACGGAATGTTCGCGTCGCCGGTCGCTTTCAGCGCGAAGGACGCTTCATCTTCGACGTCGCGCACAATCCCGAGGGTTCGCAGGTTCTCGCGGAGACGCTCGCGGCAATCGAACCTCCCGAACCGGTCGTTGCGCTCTTCTCAGTGCTCTCGGATAAGGATTGGCGAGCGATGCTGACGCGCCTCAAAGCGAGCGTATCGCGATTCGTCTTCACAGTTGCGCCGAGCGCCCCAGCGAACCGCGTGTGGGATCTCGGGCAGGCGGAGCGGTTCGCTGCCGACGAGTCAATCTCCGCCGAAGTCATCGCCGATTTCGACGCCGCACTCGAGCGCGCCTCGGCGCTCGGCAATACGACGCTCGTCACCGGCTCATTTCACACGGTTGGCGATGCGATGGCTCGCTTGCAGCCGTCTCCCAAGTCCCGGTAGTTTGTACGGATGGCTCAAGGCGCCCTGCCCGGCTTTCGGGATTTCTATCCCGCCGAGTTCGCCCAGCGCGCCTACATCGCGCGCATTTGGCGTGACGTGGCGCGTCGCTACGCGTTCGTCGAGTACGACGGCCCTCCCCTCGAGGCGCTCGATCTGTACACAAAAAAGAGCGGAGACGAGATCGTTGGCCAGTTGTACAACTTCACCGACAAGGGCAATCGCGAGGTCGCACTTCGCCCTGAGATGACACCGACGCTGGCGCGCATGGTCGCCGCGAAGGCCAACGCTCTACGGAAACCCGTACGCTGGTTCTCGCTGCCCCAGCTTTTTCGCTACGAGCGCCAGCAGAAGGGACGGCTCCGCGAGCACTTTCAACTGAACGTCGACATCGTCGGCGAGGCCGATGTCACCGCCGACGCGGAGCTCCTCGCGGTCGCGATCGACATCATGCGCGAGTTCGGTCTCTCGCCCGAGGACGTACGCGCGCGCGTGAGCGATCGGCGGCTGCTGCGTGCGTTGCTCGAGCGCCTCGGCGTGGGGGAAGAGCAGCTCCCCAGCGTCTTCGCCGTGATCGACAAGATCGAGCGTCAGCCGCGCGAGATCTCGTCGGAGAAGCTCGCCGCGCTGGGACTGAGCAATGAATCGCGCGAAGCACTTTTCGCCATGATGGAAGGAGTGACGCTCGACGCTCTGCGCGCGCAGTACGGGGACACGCCGTCGATCGCCGAACGCATCGCCGACCTCGAACGCTACTACACGTACCTGCAGGGGCTCGGGGTTGCCGAATACATCCAACTGGATCTCTCGATCGTGCGCGGCTTGGCGTACTACACCGGCATCGTGTTCGAGCTGTTCGACGCGCGTGGTGAGTTTCGGGCCATCTGTGGCGGTGGCCGTTATGACAACTTGCTCAACGCGCTTGGCGGTGTCGATCTACCGGCGTTAGGCTTCGGGATGGGCGACGTCGTCCTCGGCGAGCTGCTCAAGTCGCGGGGGCTGAACGCGCCGACGGGCGAGCCCGATTTCTGGGTCGCGGCCGCGGACGATGGCGATTTCCGCGACGTGATTGTCGCCGCGACCAAGCTCCGCCGGGAGGGCGCATCGGTCGAGTACGCGCTCCGGCCGCAGACGCTCAGCAAGCAGCGCAAAGCGGCATCTTCCGCTGGAGCGACATATTTCGTCACCGTCGCCGCCGATTTCAGCCGGAGCGGCACGGTGGAGGTCGACGAGGTGCAACACGTCGACGGGGTCGGAGCGAGTCTTGTCGATCGACTCGCGCCAATGCCGAAGACGCTCGAGAGCGTCATCAGCCTCGTCCGTGATTCAAAGTCTCTGATTGGTACGACGATCTAGCACATGGCAGACGAGAAGAAACTCACCACGCGCGCTGAGGACTTCAGCGCCTGGTACAACGAAGTCGTGCTCCGCTCCGAGCTCGCCGACTATTCGCCCGTTCGTGGGTGCATGGTCATTCGACCCAACGGCTATGGCATTTGGGAGCGAATGCAGCGCGCGCTCGACGACATGTTCAAGGAGACGGGCCACAAGAACGCGTACTTTCCGCTCTTCATTCCCGAGAGCTTCCTGCATCGCGAGGCGGCGCACGTCGAGGGCTTCGCCCCCGAGACGGCGGTCGTCACGCACGGTGGCGGCAAGAAGCTCGAGGAGCCCCTCATCGTTCGCCCGACCTCGGAAACCATCATTTACTCGATGTTCGCGAAGTGGGTGCAGAGCTATCGCGATCTGCCTCTGCTCATCAACCAGTGGGCGAACGTCGTGCGCTGGGAGATGCGCACACGCCTCTTCCTCCGGACGCTGGAATTCCTCTGGCAGGAGGGGCACACCGCGCATGCGACGCACAACGAAGCCGAGGAGGAGGCGCGCCTCATCCTCGGTCTCTATCGCGACTTCATGGAGAGCTGGATGGCGATGCCCGTCATCACCGGACTCAAGACGGAGTCCGAGCGCTTCGCCGGCGCGCTCCGCACCTACGCGTGTGAAGCGATGATGCAGGACAACAAGGCGCTGCAAGCGGGCACATCCCATAACCTGGGTCAGAACTTCGCCAAGGTGTTTGATCTGAAATTTCAGGCGGAATCAGGCTCCCAGGAGTTTGCGTGGAACACCAGCTGGGGAGTGTCGACTCGTCTCGTCGGCGGACTCGTTATGACGCACGGCGACGACAAGGGACTTCGCATACCGCCGCTGCTCGCGCCAACCGAGATCGTTATTGTTCCGATATACCGATCCGAAGACGAACGGGGTCGAGTGCTCGAGGCGACGACCCGCATTCTCTCGACGCTCACGGAGTGGGAGCGGCGCGATCCAGGCCGTTTGCGCGTCCATCTCGACGCACGGCAGGGGATCAAGCCCGGCGCGAAGTACTACGAATGGGAGCTCCGCGGCGTGCCCCTCCGGATGGAGATCG
>DATEHJ010000568.1:0-2414 GCA_035279645.1 Gemmatimonadaceae bacterium | reverse complement strand
AGTCGAGCGCTAGCGAGACGACCGAGTGATCTGCTTTACCGCTTGAGAGAGATCCCTGCGGTGCAGCGCCTGATGGAACGCTGATGACGCTGACACGTCGCAGATGCCGCTGAGAAAGAGCGGGAACGTCTTCCCAGAAAGGCGTTCCCGCTCTTTCGTTGTAGCTGCGCAATCTGCGTCCCCTCCACTTTCCCCTTGGGATGCTCGTCACCCCCGTCCCGCTATGGAAACCGAACGAGCTCGTTCGCAACCGGCATTTCCCGACGCCTAACGGTTGGAGTCGCTGAGAGCGCGCAACCGCCGCCAAGGGATTGGCACGAGCCGATGATCTGCAGCGACTCGAACGCGTACGGAACGCCCTCCGAGCCTAACGGCGAGCTCGCGTCGCTGACGTGAAAGTGCAGGTGCGGCTCGGTGGAGTTCCCGCTGTTGCCGACGAGGCCGAGGACCTGGCCGCGCTTCACCCGATCATGGAGCTTCACGCGGATCGAACCCGGCTGGAGGTGCGCATAGAACGCGAAATGCCCGCCGCCGATGTCGACGATCACGTGATTCCCACCGACCGTCTCGAGCGTGATCGGGACCGCGCGGGAGTTGATGCCAGGCACATTCTCGGGAATGCTGTCCTTCACCTCCGTGACGATGCCGTCGCCGACGGCGAGCGCGTCGTTGCCATACGCGTAGTAGCTGCTGTTCTTGAGCGAGTCGCCGCTGAAGGTGCGACTGTGCGCGTCGATCTTCACCCAGTCGATCGCGAACCGCTGTGCGATATAGAAAGACCCGCTGAGCGGTATCATCGCGCGCCGATGACCGCTTTCCGCGGACGGACCGTTCGCCGCCAGCCAGCCGCTCCCCTTGAGCGGTGACGTGATGACCAGCCGATCCAGCGTCACCGGCACCGCGGACGTCTCGAGCACGAGTGGACCACTACTGCCGGTATCGGCGGTCGCCGTTAGGCGATGTCGGATCGCTTGTGGTGGCGCGCCGGTCACCGGCACCCACATGTACACGGCGACGCGCATTCCCGGGGCGACATGCGCGCGCTCGGCCGGCGGTATGCGCGCTCCGGGGCGCGCGAGTGACCGCAGCAGCGCGCTGTCGGAGAGCGTCGCCAGCGGCGCGACGGCGCTCGCCAGCACCGGCTGCCCCGATGCGGCAACGGCGTCACCACTCAACACCTCGATCTTCTGCAGCGTGATCGCCTGCCCGGTGAAGTTGGTGATATGAAGCTCGTACGGTAGCACCGTCCCCCCGCCGCCATGCATCGCGGTGGGAGGCTTCGGGACGCGAACCTCGAGTGCAGGGGGGAACGACGCTGGTTGCGCGTGTACGGCTGGAGCGGCGGCGGCAAGAGCAACCAGCGCGGCGCTGAGAAATCGGCGTGTCAACATTGCCCTCAGAGTTTCAGGAAACCGCACCCGGCGTTTTGGGCGCGCACGAGCGCGAAGATCCCGTTAGGCATGAGCAGGGCGCCGGGCACGAGCCCAGTTCGTACGTCGGCGCGCACCTGCTCGACGTCCCTTTTCGATCGCTCGGCGAGCGAATGCGCCAGGTTCATCGCCGCGCGGTTGCAGACGAGGACGATCATGCCGCGCGCGATGAGCGGCTCGAGCTTCGCCTGCCCGGCGTATGTCGACTCGCCTGGACCAACGCGCAAATATGGATTCCGGCGCGCGGGCGCCTTGGTCGCGGGATCGGTGACGTTTCGCACCTCACCGATCGCGTACTTGTCCCAGAGCGCGTCCTGCAGCGCCATCGGCGGCCCAAGCTGCCGCATAACGACGACGACTCGCGTCTCAGCGTCCGGCGAGTTGTAGACCTCATGGAAAGTGTCCATGATGTCCTGCGCGAGATCGAGCACCGCACCGTCGTTCAGGTTCGTCGACTCGAGTACGACCTTGTACTTCGCCGGCGCAACGCGGTCGACCCACGACATGTCCCATGGCGACGCGCTGTTCTCGGCGAGCGGCGTGCGTCGATGGGCGGCGCTCGCCGTCCCCGGCGCCGATGCGGCGAGCGCGATCAGGCTCAGTTGGCCGAGAAACGCCCGGCGCGGTGTGTCTTCCGTCGACATGTGATCTCCGCGTCACGATTCGTCGCTGGGGAAGATCACCGCGTGCAAGGCAGCACGCTAGGCCGGTGACGACGACTCGGTACCCCAGGGTCGTCTTGTTGATCGGATTCGGATTGGATGCAATGCCAAGGACGTTGCTATTCCTGTTGTTCATCACGGCGGCTTTTCACGTCCCCGCCACCTTCCACGCCGGCACGAATGGACTCGTCGTCGCGCTGCATGGATCGCAAGGCTCGGGTTTGCGACTCATGAATACGAGTGGTCTCAACGCCGAGTCGGACGCGATGGGATTCGCGGTCGCGTACCCGTTCTCGCTCGTGTCGCCCGGCGCTGGCTTTAC
>DATEHJ010000567.1:0-6812 GCA_035279645.1 Gemmatimonadaceae bacterium | reverse complement strand
CAGTTGGGCCGTGCGCGTCTCTCCATGACGAAGGAGCCAGAGCTTCGTCGGATCGAGCGCCGCGTCACGCCAGAGCCGCGCTGTCCATTCCGGGGGCTCCAACATCGATTCGTCGGTGAGCCGGAATGTTCCCCAGTGGATGGGAAGAAGTATCGGCGTCTCTGCCTTCGGGTCAGTGAGGTCCCGGTACGCATGGAGCGCGTCTGGTGGGTTCATATGCACGGTGCGCATGAACCAGCGCGGCTCATAGGCGCCGATCGGCAGGATGAGTAGATCGAACGGGCCATGACGCTCGCGGATTGCAGCGAACTCCGGGTGATACGCGGTATCGCCGGCAAAGAAGGTGTGGATCCCGCCCGCGCTCAGCACCCATGAGCACCAGAGAGTGTGCCCTCGATCCGTCAGGCTACGCCCGCTGAAATGCTGCGCGGGAACGCAGGCGAGCATTAGCTCGCCGCAGCTCGTCGCGAGCGTCGTGTCGTGCCACCAATCCAGCTCGTGAACGTGGCCGGCGCCCCAGCGACGGAGAGTACGCGCCACGCCTAACGGCGCGAACCATACGATGCCGGGCATTCGGCGCGCGAGCGCGCGGACCGTCGCGCGGTCCAGATGGTCGTAGTGGTTGTGCGAAATGAGGACGACGTCGACCGGTGGCAGCGCGTCGAAATCGATTCCGGCCGGCACGAGGCGACGCGGCCCAGCGAAGAAAACCGGGGACGCACGTTCGCTCCACATCGGATCGGTGAGCACATTGACGCCGCCAATCTGGAGCAGCGTCGTGGCGTGGCCGACCCAGGTCGCGGACAATGCGCCGCGGGTCTCGCGCATCGAGAACAGCGGCTCGGCGATGGGGAAGCTCCCGGGGGGCGGATCCGACGGCACCGATTGAAGCCGCCGCTCCCACGACCATCGGATGACGTCGCGAAACCCGCGCGGCTCGGCGTCCGGCCACGGATTGCGGTAGCCGCGGGGCGCGTGATGTGCCGCCGACACGTTAGTAAACGTTTATCACGCGGTCGAATCGTGCGCGCGATCGGCGCTCTCGAGATTCTCGGCCAGGTGCTCGAGGCTGCGCGTGCCCACTAACGCGCACGTGACGCCGGGCAACGATCGCACGAAGGCGAGCGCGCGCTGGGCGTCGGTGCGTTGCGCGGGGAAGAGCTCGTGCATCGACGGCGGCAGGTTCTTCGTCAACTGCGCTTGCATCAAGGACGCGCTGGCGAAGACCGTCAGGCCGAGCGCGGTCGCCGCATCGAGCGCCGACACGAGCGCGCCACCCTTGCCGATTTCCTGCGTCCGATCGCGGAACGCCTCTGGCATGGCGAGGTTGATCGGCAGCTGTATGGCGCGGAAATGATGCGTGTCACCCGCGACCTCGCGCGCAATTGTTTCCAGATCGGTTAATGAGAGATACCCCTTGGAACCGGGCGGAACGCGGAGCCCCTGCCACGTCGCGCACCCGTACGCCCGAATTTCTCCTCGTGACACCGCATCCTCGAGCACCATGAACGCGGCCCGCAGCCGTTCGCGCAACGACGCCGGTGTCACCGCGGCCAGTTGTTGCTCGGGGTTATGCAAATAGTAAAGATCGATCGTTTTCAGGCCGAGATTCTTTCGGCTCCGCTCGAGTGAATGGCGGAGAAAGCCGGGCGCGATCGAATGCCCACCGGCGACGACGTCGTCTGGCGTCAGAATATTTGGCGTGAAGAACTCGCGTCTGAGATACTCCCGATAAGCTTCGCGCGACGCTGGAGGCTTATGCTCGAGCGGCAGGAAGCCTCCTTTGGTGCATACGACCATGGCTTCTCGTGGCGTGCCCATGCCAATCGCGCGCTGAATTGCCGCGCCCACCGCGCGCTCCGAGCGCTGGCATCGATAATTGATGGCAGTGTCGATCAGGTTGACGCCGGATGCGAGTGCGGTCGCGATGGCATCAGTGTACGCGCCATCATCGTCATCGGTGCACTCGCCGAGGTACGTTCCGATCCCGATCGACGAAACGACGCCTCCTCCCGCCATCTTGCGAAAAAAGTTCGACACGTAGCGATCCACGAAGGGTGCGGCGTAGCTTTCCGTCGCACCTATCATCGTTTTGTCGTCGCTGAGCTCCGCACCCACGTAGCCGGTCGATGCCGCAGCGCGGGCTGAGTCCTTCTTTCGCATGTTCTCGCACCTTATCTGTCGTCGAAAAGCGAATCAAGCCCTCGTCGTGGGTGTCATAGTGGCGGTTACGTTTCGGAAGGCGGTCGCAACTCGTCCCTGAGCTCGGTGGGTCTTTGTTCGTCCGCTTCGGTAGTGTGACGCGGGTCTCAGGATTAGATTTCAGCTGGCTCTACCCATTAAGTCTTACCCGCACGTGGAGTTTGTAATGCCAGGGTTCGGTGAATTGGCCGCTCGATGGTGGATTCCGATTGTATTCGTCGTCGTCGCCGGCCACATAACCAATGTCTGCGTAACGCTCTTCCTACATCGAGCGCAGACACACCGGGGTGTGCGACTCCATTACATTGCCGCCCTTCCAATGCGGCTCTGGCTGTGGCTCACCACCGCGATCGTCACGAAAGAATGGGTCGCATGCCATCGAAAGCATCACGCCTTTGCAGATCGCGAAGGGGATCCCCATAGCCCACTGCTCGAGGGGCTGAGAAACATTCTGCTCAAAGGCGCCTTCTACTATCGCAAAGCGGTTCGCCAACCCGGCATCCTCGAGAAGTACGGCAAGGGAACGCCTAACGACTGGCTCGAGCGCCATCTGCTCACTCGGCTCAATTGGCTCGGCATCCTGTTCATGCTGGCCATCGACATCTACCTTTTCGGCTTCTTCGTTGGTCCGCTCGTGTGGGGAGTCCAGATGCTCTGGATTCCATTCTGGGCCGCTGGTGTGGTGAACGGCGTCGGCCACGCGCTCGGCTATCGGAATTTCCAGGTCAAGGACGAGAGTCGAAACATCACCCCCATCGCTATCTGGCTCGGCGGTGAGGAACTCCACAACAATCATCACGCCGACCCCAAGTCGGCGCGTTTCGCCGCCAAGTGGTTCGAGTTCGATATCGGCTGGATTTACATTCGACTCCTTCAGTTCGTGCGCTTGGCGAAAGTCGAGTATGCGCGCGGCAATGCGCGACGCGACAATCAGTCCGAGGGCGAGCTCGAGGCCGCGCTCTAGCGCTCACCTATGAAATCCCCGGCCGGTCGCTCCGCGACCGGCCTTTTTTCGTCTCAGTGGGGACACCTAACGCACCCCGGTTAGCTTTCCCGAGGAGCCAGCAAGGTGTGACCATGCCAGATGTGAAATGCAGTCGCTGCGGACAGACGAGGGCGGGGTTCGAGCGTCCGCCGTTCCCGGGCGCGATCGGCGCGCGCGTCGCGGGTGAGATCTGTCAGGACTGCTGGAGTCAGTGGACTCGTCAGCAAATGATGCTCATCAACCACTATGGGCTCAATCTGATGGACCCGCAGGCGCGAAGCTTCCTCACCAAGAACATGGAAGCGTTCCTCTTCAAAACAGGCGGCGAGGAAGACGTCGACACCACGAAAAAGGGAACGATCGCGTGGTGATATTCACGCGGCGTGTTGTGGTCGGCATCGTTGGGCTTGCGCTGTCGGCGTGCATTTCGCCAGCGCCCAGTCCGGTCCCGGAGCCGGCGCCGATCCGTCCGGCCGCGCGATCGGTGAGCTGGACGGATTCGGTACTGTCATCGCTCTCACTGCGCGACAAGGCTGCGCAGCTCGTGTGGCCGATGATGTTCGGAGACTTCGCCTCTACCGCAAGCGCAAGTTGGGGCCGTACCCAGGCGTTCGTCACCGACGATCATATCGGCGGACTCGTGATGTCTGTAGGCGGGCCGACGGAGATCGCCGCGAAGCTCAACGCCGTGCAGCGTCTATCAGGTATACCGCTGCTCGTCGGCGCCGATCTCGAATTCGGCACCGGCTATCGCGCGCGTGGCGGCTACTTCTTGCCTAACGCCATCGACCTCGGCGGCGCGACGATTTTCCCTCCCGAGATGGGAATCGGCGCGACGAGGGACACGTCGCTCGCGTACGAGCAGGGTCGGATCACCGCCGTCGAGGGGCGCGCGCTCGGCATTCACCTCGCGTTCGCGCCGATCCTAGACGTCAACAACAATCCGGCGAACCCTGTGATCGGGGTGCGCTCCTACGGAGAGGATCCTCGTCTCGACGCAACGCTGGGCGCGGCGTTCGTGCACGGGCTGCAGGAGCATGGCATGATCGCAACGGGGAAGCATTTCCCTGGACACGGCGACACTGATCAGAATTCGCATCTCACACTGCCAACGATCACGGTCTCTCGCGCGCGGCTCGATTCGGTCGAGCTGGTTCCATTCCGAGCAGCGATCGCTTCGGGTCTCGGAGCGATCATGACGGCGCACATCGCGCTTCCGTCGATCCTCGGCGACAGCAGCACGCCGGCGACGCTGTCGCCTCGCATCATGACAGACTTGTTGCGACGCGAGTTGGGCTTCCGCGGACTCCTCATCACGGACGCGATGGACATGAACGGCGTTCTCGCGAACGTGCGGCCAGGCCGAAGTGGCGTCGCGATGACGGGAGCGTACGGAACGATCAACAGCATCGGCCTCGGAGAAGCGTGCAAGCGGGCCATCGAAGCCGGCGCCGATGTCTTGCTGATGCCGTCGGACGTACCCGCGGCAATCGATGCCGTCGTCGCCGGCGTGCAGGAGGGACGCTTCTCCGCGGCTCGCGTCGATTCCTCCGTGCGCCACATTCTCGCCCTCAAAGAGCAGCTCGGCCTCAACCGGAAGCGTTTCGTCGACGTCGACTCGGTGCAGGCCATCGTCGGTGATTCAAACAATCTCAACGTCGCGCGGCAGGCCGCAGAGCAATCAATCACGTTGCCGAAGGACTCGCCGCATCTCGTTCCACTCGCGCGTGGCAACGCCGCCGCGCAGAGAGTGCTCGCAATCACGATGGCTTCGCGCAGCGATCTCGGTGCCGGCGTCACGTTCGCCGCCGAGTTGCGACGCGGACTGACCGGCGGCGTTCGCCTGCGGACCGAGTACGTCAATCCCGATGATCCGGGGACGAACTATGCGCGGCTGCTGGCCGCCGCGGATTCGTCTGATCTCGTGCTCCTGTGCTCTTACCTGGCGCCTAACTACAGCGCCGCGTCCGCGACCGCTGCCGTTCCCGTGCTCGAGTTCATGCGCGCCATGTCGCATCGCGGATCGCGCGTCATTCTCGTCAACTTCGGCAATCCCTATCTGTACCAGCAGGTGCCGGACATGACGACATATCTGGTGGCGTGGGGAGGCTTTCCGGTTTCTCAGCGCGCGGCGGCGCAGGCGCTACTCGGCACCAACGCGATCACGGGACGTCTCCCGATCACGATCCCTCCGGCCTTCTCGATCGGAGCGGGTGAAACGCGCGCGGCGGTGCCGCCGCCCGCAACGAGCGGAGTCAGTCGTCCGTAGCCCGCCGACGTCGCCCCTGCCACTGGAGTAGCGCGCGGGCGAGCGCCGCGTTGTCGGCTGCCATCCGATAGAGCTCACCCACCTCAGGCGCGCGATCGTCACCGGCAAACTCGGCCACGATCGGAGGCGCGTGACCCGTTCTCCGGTCCTCGCTCGCGCGCCGCTCGACAGAAACACGAATACGTCTCTGCTCGGTTTCCGGGTGCGACCGCGGTTCGTCATCCGACTCGTCCATCACATCGATGGCGACGTAGCCGGCACCGGGCAGCTCGCGACGATACACTCGCGTTTGGGTCTGAGTGCTTTCGCTCCACACGTCCATCGACGACACCTCGATTATTCGTGCTTCAGTGCGCGATCAATTGCTCGGCTCGAGTTTCGGCGCTTGAGTGCTTCACCCCACAGGTCCCCAACCGAGTCGATTCGGCGCGGCATCGTGGCGATGGTAAAGTCGTCAATGCGCAGCTTGCGTCGCAGATCGCTCCAGCGGAGCGGCGCCGACACCGGCGCCCCCTCGCGCTCGCGGACGGAGTACGCGCTGGCGACACTCTTTCCGCGTGCGTTCTGTTGAGCATCTACATAAATCGTTCCTTTGGGTCGGCGCTTGATGCTTCGTTCAAGCGTCGCCATCTCTGGATGCTTCGTAGCAACCCGGGCCGCGATTGCCTCGGCAAGCGCCGCCGAGCGGCCGTAATTGGTCCGCGCCGGCAGTGGCAGGACGATGTGCAGGCCGCGCGAACCCGACGTCTTGAGCGCGCCGTTCAATTGCAGGGCATCGAGCTCCTCTCGAATCCGCTCCGCGAGCTCCACGACGCGCTCGAATGGAACGCCCTCTCCGGGATCGAGATCAATCGTACTGTAGTCAGCGTATTCGATCGTAAGCAAGCGCGACTGCCAGGGATGCACCGCGATGGTTCCGAGCTGTACCGTGTGCAGCAGCGTTTGCAAGTCGCCACCGATGATCCGCTCGGCGCGCTTGCCGTCTTCAGTTGCGACGGAAGCGACGCGAACGCCGGCCGGATACTTACCGGCATTCTGTTGATAGAATGACGAACCTCCGATCCCGTTAGGGTAACGCTTCAGTATCAGCGGACGATCGTCGATGAGTGGTAGCAGAAGGGGCGCTATGCGTGCGTAGTAGCGCATCACGTCTCCCTTCGTGATGCCCGAAGCTTTGAAAAAAACCTTGCCGAGGCTCGAGACGCGGAGTGACTTGCGTCCGCCGACGTTCACGACGCCGTCGCCACCGTCGCGCTCGAGCTGCTCGAGTTGAGCGACCACGGTCGCTCGTTTACGAGTCGTCGCCGATTTCACGGAAATCTCTCGCTGCAAAAGACGAGCGCCCCGACTAGTCGG
>DATEHJ010000566.1:0-12061 GCA_035279645.1 Gemmatimonadaceae bacterium | reverse complement strand
ACGCGGAAGTCGCCGCGCACGAGCGCGGGCTTCAGCATGTTGGCCGCATCCATCGCCGCGCCAAGCGCGGTGCCCTGGCCGATGAGATTGTGTAGCTCGTCGATGAAGAGGATGACGTTCCGCGCCGCAGTCGTCTCCTCGACGAGTGCGCTGATGCGCTGCTCGTACTGGCCGCGGTACGTCGTTCCGGCGAGCAACCCGACGTGGTCGAGCGAGAGCAGCCGAACGTTGCGTAGGACGAGGGGCACTCGCCCCTCGGCGATGCGTTGCGCCAGACCTTCAGCGATTGCCGTCTTGCCCACGCCCGCCGGTCCAACGAGCGTTGGGTTGTTCTTGCCGTGTCGAAGCAGGATGTCGATGACGCGATCGACTTCAGCGTCCCGACAGCGCACCGGCTCGAGTCGCGCGGCGCGCGCATCAGCGGTCAGATCACGTGTGAAGCGCTTGAGTGCGTCACCTTCGGGCGCTAAGAAATCACCAATCACAACTGAAGGGGTTAGGGGCTAGAGCATAGGGCTAGGGCACACTGCGGGTCAGGAGTCTTGACGGCGACAACGATGCGAACTCCCACGTCGTTGTCACGCCCTAGCCCCTATCCCCTAGGCTCTAGCCCCTAGCTTCTCAAGAGCCACCCGAGCCACGTCTCTCCCCAAAGCAACGTCAGCACCGCGGCAGGCGCAAGGAAGACGCCGAATGGAACGAGCGGCGCCGCGAATGGCGCGCCGCCGAGAGCGAGCTCGGTTTGCTCACGTGTATGCGTACGGCGAAACCACGTAATCGGATACACGACCCCGAGAAAAGTGACGGCGCCCAGCGCCGACGCCACGAACACAGTCATGATCGCGCGCTGCGGGCCAAGTGCGCCGCCGATGAACGCCATCAGCGTGACGTCTCCCAACCCCATCGCTTCTTTCTTGAGCGCCACTTCACCCAGCCAGCCGACGATCGCAATCATGCCCGCACCGGCACATGCACCGACGAGCGCGTCGTATGGTCCGGCGAAAACGGAGGACTGGTTTAGGAAGAACGCGATGATCGCGGTAAGCAGCGTCCAACCCAAGCCGAAGAGCGTGAAGCCGTCTGGAATGAGGTACGTCTGCGCATCGCTCATCGCGATGCCAAGGAGCACCGTGCCGAACACCGCCACACGCACGGCGTTGAACGTCGGTCCAAACGCGAGGACCGCACCCAACCAGCCGAGCGCGACGACGAGTTCGACGACGAGATACGACGGCGAGATCGACTCGGTGCAGCAGCGACATCGTCCGCGCAAAACCAGCCAGCTTACGATCGGCACATTCTCGAACCACGAGAGCTGATGTCCACACTTGGGACACCGCGAGCGCGGACGAATCACCGATTGCTCGCGCGGCCAGCGGGCGATGCAAACGTTGAGGAAGGAGCCGATGCAGGCTCCGAACACGAACGCGAAGAATGGCGCAAATTCAGGAGTGATGCCGATCATGTCCGTAGCTCGTAAAGCATGATACCGGTTGCCACCGCGACGTTCAGCGACTCCACGGTGGCCGCGATCTCGACCGCCACGAGTTTGTCGGCGGCTTGTCGCATCTGCGCTGAGAGACCACTCCCCTCGTTCCCAACCGCGATTGCAAGCTTCCTGGGGATGTGCTCGCGTGTGAGCGCGGAGAGGGGCTCGCCGGCGATATCGGCGGCCCAGAGTGGAACCTCGTTCCGCGAGCGGAACGAGGTCAGCTCATCCCAGGTACAAGCAAAGGCGGGGTGGTGGAAGTGAGCCCCCATTGAGCTACGGACGACTTTGGCGTTCCAGAGGTCAACGGTTCCGGGCAAAGTGACGATCGCCGCTGCACCGAGTCCGGCCGCGGTGCGAACGATCGTTCCGACGTTGCCCGGGTCCTGTACGGCGTCCAGAACGACCAGGCGAAAGGGCTCGGCGAGGGAGAGGGCGGCAAGGTCGTGTTTCGGTACTTCGGCAATTGCGAGTATTCCTTGGGGGGTGTCGGTATCCGCGGCTGACGCGAAGTCGGCAGCACTCACCTCCTGTACGGGGACGCCTCGCTGTCGAAGCGTTGGAAGGAATGTTTGGCCGTGGGACGCGTCCTCCGCCAGGAGGGCACCGCGGAGAGTAAGCGTCGAACGGAGCAGCTCCTCGACGGTGCGAACGCCTTCGGCTACGAAGAGGCCGTGGCGCTCGCGGGCGTGACGGCGCTGCAGGTCACGGGCTACACTGAGCACGCGCACGCGGTGGGGACTTGAACGGGATGAAGAATCAGGCCTGCTTACGGCGAGCCTAACTACAGGATGCGAGAACGATCATGAGACGAATCATAGCCAGCGCGCTGTTGGCCGTCACCGTCGCCGGATGCAGCGTCTCGACGCAGCAGGAGGTGGAGCTCGGAACGCAGTACAGCCAGCAGATCAACTCGCAGCTACCTGTCGTTCAAGACCCCGAGGTCAATCGCTACATCAATGTCCTCGGTGACTCCATCGCCAGACTCACGGCCCGCGGCGATCTGCCCTGGCAATTCTTCGTCGTCAATAGCGCTGAGGTCAACGCGTTCGCCGTTCCGGGCGGTTTCATCTATGTCAATCGGGGGCTGATCGAGCGCGCGAAGAACCTCAGTGAGCTCGCGGGTGTGCTCGGACACGAGATCGGCCACGTGGTGGAGCGACACACGGTCAAGCAGATGCAGCAGCAGCAGGGCGCTCAGGTCGGCGTCACTCTGGGTTGCGTTTTGCTGAATGTGTGCGGAACGGAGATCGCGCAGGCGGGAATCAACGTCGCCGGGTCGGCGCTGTTCGCGAAGTTCAGTCGCGACGACGAAACCCAGGCTGACGAGGTAGGCATCGCCAACGTCGTCCGTGCCGGCATCAGCCCGAAGGGCATTCCGGAGATGTTTCAGATCCTGCTCGACGAGCGCCAATCGAACCCGGGCGCGGTGGAGCTCTGGTTCGGCACGCATCCGACCGAAGAAGGCCGTATTGCGGATACTCAGGGCATCATCGCCAAGATCGATCCGGCGATTCTGCGATCGCTGACGTACGATTCGCCTCGCTTTCACGACTTCAAACAGCGCGTGCACGCGCTGCCCGCGCCGCCGCCGCAGAGGTCGCGCTAGAGACGCGCGACCACGCCCGTTACGAGCCGCTCGAATTTCGCCGCGACGCGCGCGGTCGTCTCGATGACCTCCGCGTGCGTGATCGGCGCGGCCGATAGGCCGCACGCCATGTTGGTCACGCAGCTGATGCCTAACGCGCGCATGCCGAGCACCGCGGCGACGATGACTTCGGGGACGGTCGACATGCCGACGGCGTCCGCGCCAATGAGCGAGAGCATGCGCACCTCGGCCGGCGTCTCGTAGGTCGGCCCAAGCAGGCCGCAGTATACACCTTCGGCGAGCGCGATCTGCTCCCGACGGGCGACGTCGAGCGCCAGCGCGCAGAGCGCTTCATCGTACGGCGTCGACATGTCGGGAAAGCGCACGTCGTCCGGCTCGCACGGCCCGATGAGCGGATTCCGAAACATGAAGTTGATGTGATCGCGAATCAGCATCAGGTCGCCTGGCTCGAGCGTCGACCGGATGCCTCCGGCCGCGTTGGAGACGATGAGCGTCTTCGCGCCTAACGCGGCCAGCACGCGAACCGGGCGGGCCGCGCGTGACGCCGAATGACCCTCGTACATGTGAAAGCGCCCAGCCAATGCCAGTACGCGACGGCCGGCGAGCTGTCCGGCGATCAGCACGCCCGCGTGTCCGGTGACGGTCGCCGAGGGAAAACCGGGTATGTCGGCATATCGTACTCGCACGGCGTCAGTGATCCGGTCCGCGAGGCCGCCGAGCCCCGAACCGAGAATCAGGGCCGCGACGGGCGTCTCTTCGCCGAATCGCGAGCGGAGATACTCCGCGGCCGCCTGAGCGCTGCCGCCATCATTGCTTCGGTGACGAGCCGGCGCCGTCGTCATTCGCGACAGCCGCTTTCGAGCGCGGCGATCTCTCGCTCGACGTCGGCGAGCAGCGCGCGCCGCTCCTCCCACGGAAGGAATGCGGCGGAAAACCCGTTCCGCGCTATCTCGCAGAGCTCCGCCACGGTGAAGCCGAGATGCGTTGCCGCCGCTACATACTCGTCGGTGAGCGTCGTATCGCTCATCAGGCGGTTGTCCGTGTTGAGCACGACGTGCAACCCGCGATCATAGTACGCGCGAAGGGGGTGTGCGTCGTAATTCTCGGCCGCCCGCGTTTGCACGTTGCTCGTCAGGCAGATCTCGAGCGGGATCCGTCGGTCGTTCACGTACTGCGCGAGCGATTCGTCCTCGCCCAACCGTGTGGCGTGGCCGATTCGATTCGCGCAACATACGTGCACCGCTTGCCGTACCGACTGCGCGCCGTCGCCCTCGCCGGCGTGACAGGTGCACGCGAGATCGCGATCGCGGGCGTAGCGGAACGCGTCGGCGTGGAGCGCCGCGGGATGGCCGCGCTCGCCCCCGGCGAGATCGAATCCGACGACACCGCGCTCTCGATAGGCCACGGCGAGACTCGCCAGCTCGTGCGAAACATCGGGCTGCATCGTGCGCAGCGCGCAGACGATGACTCGCCCGACTATCCCATGTTGCCGCTCGGCGCGCTCCAGTCCACGAAGCGTCGCCTCGATCGTCTCGCCGAGGTGCAGCCCGCCTCGAACGTTGAGGATCGGCGCGAAACGGACCTCGATGTATCGCACGCCGTCCGCCGCGGCGTCCTCGCCAAGCTCGAACGCAATCCGATCCAGGGATTCGGCAGTCTGCATCACGGCGAGCGTGATGTCGAAGCGCTCGAGATAATCCTCGAGCGTCGATGCATCCGCGACACGCATATACGTCCTCAGTGCCTCTGCGTTCGCGCGCGGAGGGACGACGCCATATTCGTGCGCGAGCTCGAGCAAAGTCGACGGGCGCAACGAGCCGTCGAGATGGCAATGGAGCTCGGCTTTCGGTAACCGGCGCAGCAGTTCGCGATCTATTGTCGGGGACATGCCGTTAGGCGTCCTCGGAGTCACCAGCAACCTCGTCTCCAGTCGGTGCCCCGCTTCTCTTCCGCGCTGCCACGAGACGAAAGATCGAGCCAGCGCTCACACGCAAGTCGGTGGCGATGGGCAGGCCGCGGCTGTCGGTGATCACGCGATCGCCTCGGGTGACCGCCGCCGCCTCGTCGGCGTTCCATCGCAGCACGGCGTCGAGCGCCGACGCGCCCGCCGGCACGTCGACGGCGATCGCGTTCACAAATACGCGGACCGAGCGCGGTTGCTCGCTCACGGATGGGTCACGATGACGAAGCGCTTGTCGTTCGGCGACGGCACGGGTTGGGGCTGATGTTGCAGATAGTCGACGAACGCATCGAGATCGACGAGATCCAGGTTCTCCGACCGCCTAACGGCGCTGCCGAAACCAAGTCCACTGCCCCCGGTGAGCTCGAAATCGTTGACGACGACGGTGTAGTCTCGCGCGTCATCGAGGGGAGCGCCACCGACGCGCGCCGCGACGACTCGCGAGCCCGGCGCGCGGGTGGTGTCGTACTCGATGACGACGCCGCTTACGTGCACGATCGGTCGACGCCGGCCCACCAGAGTCTCGAGGTAGCTCCGGAGGTCGCGGCCGCCGATGGTGACGCGGTAGAGGACATTGCCGAAGGGTTGGACCTCGAACAGGTCGCCATACGTCACCGAGCCCGCGCGCAATGGCGCGCGAATCCCACCGTTGTTCATGATGCCGATGTCGCCCTTGCCCTGAATGCGCATCGCGTCGACGATGAGGTTGCCTAACGCCACCTGCTCCTCCGCGCCCGACGCGGACTTCTTCAGGTACTCGGCGATCCGCGCGATGGGACGACTGGCGCGCGGAGCCGCCGCCGCGGTCGCCTGCGAGACGATCGCCTGTATCTCCGGGTCGGGTGCGATCGAATCCGGAAAGATCTCGCGAACCTCGTGCGTGGGCACCGCCGCGTCGCCAGCGTCGAGAGGCAGGTCGACGATGGCGATCGCTTCTCCTCGCGAACGCCCCTGGACGATCGGGATGCCATTCACGATCGAATTGACGAGCGAGTGCGTGTGCCCGCTGATGATCGCGTCGACGTGCTGCGTGACGCGTCGGGCGAGGTCGACGATCTCGCCCGAACACTGCGCCTGCCCACTGCGATCGCAGAATGCCCCGGCGTGGGCAACGACGACGACCAGGGTCGCGCCGCGCGCGCGCAGCGATCGCGTTAGGCTGTCGACGATCGGCGCGGAGTCCTCGAAGCGGAGGCCGGCGACGTTCGACGCGCGCGTCGACGTTGCCGTCGAGCGCGTTGAGAGACCGATGAGGCCAACCTTGGTGCCGCCGCGTACGAGGATCGTGTCGCTCCGAATCCACGGCACGCCGTGTCCGAGGCTGTCGCGCACATTGGCGCCGAGAAACGCGTAGTGCGCCTGCTGCATGCGCGCCCGCAACGAGTCTTGCCCCCAGTCGAACTCGTGGTTTCCGAGCGCCGCGGCGCCAAGCCCCAGCCGATTGAAGATCTCGACCACCGGTCGTCCGTACGCGAAGTTCGAGGCCGGCGTGCCCTGGAATTCGTCCCCTCCGTCGAGCAGTAGCGACGTGCATTGCGGTGGCACGCACTCCGCTTCGGCGCGCTTGATTGCGGCAGCGACGTAAGCCATACCGCCGCGCATCACGCCGCTCGGGTCAGGTCGCGCCTCGAGCGCGCCGTGGACGTCGTTCGTTCCTATGAGGCGCAACCGCGGTCCCGTGTGGGCCCGCGCGGCGATGCTTGCGCCGCCCTCACCAGGCAAGCGATGCATCGAGGCGTACGAAGTGGCGATGGCCGCGTTAGGCACGATCTCCCAGTTGTGCTGTGCGTAGTCGGCCGGGTTCAACGTCCCACGCGCGCGCACTTCGTCGATCAGCAGCTGTCGGATCTCGAGCTGACGTTCGTCGAGGTTCTTGGTGCCGGCGAGCATCGCGTAGCCGCCGCCGCCGGTCTGCCGATAGTTGTTGAGGGCGAAGGTGAAGCTGTCCGTCGGGGCAATCGGGCGGCCGCGATACTCGAGCCTCGCTATACGCGACCCGATCGGCTTCGAAGCGTCGATGGTGTAGTCGGCTCCGCCGACGATGTCGAAGTTGAATCCGGGAATCTTCGGATCGACGCCGACGGCCCCATTGGCGTCGACGGTGAAGTAGCGCGCGCTGTACTCGAGGTACTCCCGCAGCTGCCGGCCGGTGATCCAGATCTTCCGCAGCGTGTTGTCATAGGGATACAGCGCGGCGATGCGCGCCACCGTCACCGGGCCCGCGGCGAGATTCGCATCGAGTGAGAACGCGGCCGTCGACGCGAGCTGCGCGCCGCTCGCCTTCCTCTCGACGGCGAGAATGAAGTCGATGAGCGGCGTGTCGACGACACGCGCCGAGTCCGCGCGCCAGGCGACCGCGGTCATCCCAATCGGCCTCGTGACGTACGCGACGGTCGTGCGATGTGCTGCTTCCGTTGCCGCGAGTACGGCGGCGTTCTCGGCGTGCCCCGCCGCGGGGATCAACACACCGCGCTTCGCGACGACCCGCCACACTTTTCCCTCACGGGCCACCTCGAGCGTCGCGACACCGAGGCTCGTCGCCCAGTTCTTGGGCTGCATCAGCAGCACGCCGTTGATGAGCGTGTCCGCGAGCTCCTTGTGGGAGTGGCCGTAAACGATGAGATCGATTCCCGGCACCTCGCGCGCGACCTGCGCGCTCACGTTCTCGCTCGCGACCCGGCTCGTGACCGTATCGTAGCTCGACGGCTCGTCGAGTCCCGAGTGGAGCATCACGACGACCACGTTCGCGCCGGCCCGGCGCGCACTCGCGACCGCCTCGCGAACCGCGCGCACGATATCGCGTACAATGACGCGACCTGCGAGGTTGTCGCGATCCCACAGGTTCGAGCCGGGCGTCGTTCCGCCAACGAGCGCGATCTTGATACCCTGGCGCTCGACCATCTTCCACGAGGTGAACGCGTGCTGCCCGTTAGGCGTGTACGCGTTCGCCGCGAGCATCGGAAAGTGCGCGTCGGCGATCATGCGCCGCAACGTCGGCAGTCCGTAGTTGAATTCGTGATTTCCGATTGCGCTGGCGTCGTATCCCATCGCGTTCATCGCCGCGGCAACGGGATGCGGACGCAACGAATCGCCGGCCATGCGCGCGGCGACATACGTCAGCGGATTCCCTTGCAGCAGATCTCCGGCGTCCACCAGCACGACGCGTCCTGGGTTCGCTGTTCGCAACGAATCGACGATCGTCGCTACTCGCGTCAGGCCACGCCGCGCTTCGGCAGCATCGGCATAATAGTCCCAGCTCCGGAGCCGGCCGTGGGTGTCTGTCGTCGCGGCGACGACGAGCTCGACCTCCGCGCTTTGCGGTGGCGCGCTGCCCCGCGTAAGGCGCGTCGCCAGCGCGGCTGAATGGGGCGTCGCGAATGAGGCACCAGCAACCGTCAGCCCAGCGAATCCTGCGAGTAGCGCTCGGCGCGACGACGCGCCGAGGAGAAAGGGATGCGTCATGGCGACAAGCTAGCGGCACGTGAGAATGCGTGGCAGTGTATGCTTATACATGATCGTGACAGATCGGCCGCTTCATTCCCATAGCGGCTCACGTCAACTTCTGCGCGATGTCGTTCGTCCGGGACCAATCGTGACTCGATCGGTCAGGTGTCGGTGAAGCCGCTCATCATCGGCATCGCGGGTGGTACCGGCTCCGGTAAGTCCACCGTCGCGAGGAACGTCGCGAAGGCGCTGTCCACGTCGTCGGTGGCCTTCATCGACATGGATGCGTACTATCGCAACTTCGCCCACGTGCCGCCCGACGAGCGGCGTCAGATCAATTGGGATCACCCCGATGCATTCGATTGGGACGTGCTACTCGAGCAGCTTGCGGCGCTGGTCAGCGGCGTGTCCATAGACAAGCCGGTGTATGACTTCGTCACGCATACACGAAGCGCGCAGATCGCACGCATTCCCGCCGCTGAGGTGGTCGTTGTCGACGGCATCCTGCTTTTCGCCGATGCACGCGTTCGTGATCTCTGCGATGTGAAAGTCTTCGTCGACGCCGACGCCGACATCCGTCTCATTCGTCGCCTGCGTCGCGACGTCGCCAAGCGTGGCCGCACCCTCGAGGACGTGATCGACCAGTACCTAACGACCGTCCAGCCGATGCACCTGCAGTTCGTCGAACCCAGTAAGCGGTACGCCGACGTCATCGTGCCGCGTGGAGGACACAATCCGGTCGCAATCGAGATGATCGTCGCGAAGATCGAACGGCGCTTGGCGGCGACACGTGCGGATCAGCCCGCGCACGCGAGCGAGGACTCGCGCGCGTGAGCGGAGGCGACGCAGCGACACCAACTGGGCAGCGTATCCTTGTCGTCGACGATGAAGCGGACATCGTCGCGCTCATCGTCTATCACCTCGCCAAGGCCGGCTACCGCGTATCGACGGCCGCCACCGGCAGCGACGCTCTGGATGCGGCGCGTCGCGAGCGCCCATCGCTGATCGTGCTCGACCTCATGCTCCCCGACTTCTCGGGCTACGAAGTGCTCGAGCAGTTGCGCGCCTCGGAGGCGACCCAGAACGTCGGGGTCCTCATGCTCACCGCTCGCGTCGAAGAGCCTGACCGGGTGCGAGGGCTCGCCCTGGGCGCGGACGACTACCTCACGAAGCCATTCAGCCCCCAGGAGCTCGTACTGCGCGTCGGCGCCATTCTGCGGCGGATGGCCGCGGGCCCAACGGCGCCCGCCGACGTCCTCGCGATCGGACCGATTCACATCGATCGCAGCGAACACCGCGTGCTCGTCGATGGAGAGGTCGTGGATCTCACACCGACCGAGTATAAGCTTTTGCTCATGTTGGCCGAGCGGCGCGGACGCGTGCAGGCCCGCGGACATCTTCTCGAGACGGTGTGGGAGGCTGCGCCGGACATTCAAACGCGCACCGTCGACATGCACGTCCAGCGACTCCGCGCGAAGCTTGGGACCGCCGGGACGCTGATCGAAACGGTGCGCGGCTTCGGCTACCGCCTCCGGGCGGAGACCGTTCGCTCATCGTGACATCCAACCTCGTTAGGCATCGCACGTGACACTCGCCACGCGACTACTCGTTGGCTCGCTGGTCCTCGTCTGCTTGTTGGTCGCGGCCATCGTTGTACTGTCGGGCAGCCGGCTGGAAACGCGACTCGTCCAAGAAACCACGGTCGAGCTGACCCGCGAGGCGCGCCTCATCGGATTGACGTGGAAGCCGGGGGAAGACGCCGACGCCCTCGCCGATTCGGCGGGTGCCGCGCTTCAGCGCCGGGTGACGCTCATCGACCCGTCAGGCGTCGTGCGCGGTGACTCGCACTTCAACGGCGAGGAGTTGCAGCACCTCGAGAACCATGCCTCGCGCCCCGAAGTCATCGACGCGCGCGCGCGCGGACTCGGCGTTGGCCGTCGCAAGAGTGTCTCCGCCGGCGACGACGAGCTCTACGTGGCAATCCGTCATCCCCTCGGCTTCGTGCGTGTCTCGATCAGCACCGCGACGCTGCGCGACATCGTTTCCGGCGCGCGACGCGACGTGCTGGTGGCCGGCCTGATTGCTGTCGTCGGAACCTTACTCCTCGGCTATCTCTTTTCACGAAGCGTCACGCGCCCAGTGGTCGAGCTCCGCGATGTCGCGAAGGCGATCGCGGCTGGAGATCTCGACCGGCGACCTTCGATCTCCGCACCCGGCGAAATCGGCGATCTCGCGGTCGCTCTTCATCGCATGTCGGAGCAGCTGGCGAACCGACTGCACGCGCTCGAGGCCGACGACGCCCTCATGTCCGCGTTGCTGGAGTCGATCAACGAAGGCGTGGTGGCAGTGAGTGGACGGGGCAGCGTCGTGCGCATGAACGAGACCGCGCGGAAGTTCTTGAGCGTCGAGAACTCCGTCCCCTTCCCCGCCGATCGACTGCCGCAGGAGCCGGCGGTGCGCGCCGCATTGCGTGACGCGTTGTCGGGCGGCACCACGGAACCGCGCGAGATGCCGTTCAGTGGACGGACGCTGGCGCTCACCGCCCGCCCACTTCCCGATGGTGGTGTCGTGCTCGCGCTTCTTGACCTAACGACGCGCCGCCGCCTCGAGACGATTCGCCGCGACTTCGTCGCCAACGTGTCGCACGAGCTCAAGACGCCGCTCACTGTGATCAGCGGTTTCGCCGAGACACTGCTCGATCCTGATGTCAGTCCCACGGAGCGTCGCCAGTTCGTGGGCACGATTCAGGCAAACGTCGTTCGAATGCAACGCATCGTCGACGATCTGCTCGACCTGGCGCGCTACGAGTCGGGCGGGTGGGCGCCGAACCCCATATCCATCGACGTGACCGTGGCGGCGACCGAAGCGCTCGCCCTGGTCCAGGCTGAAGCGACCCGGAAAGGACTCGCTCTGCATACCGCGATCGAGCGCGGCGCTGAACGCGCGACCGCCGATCCCACCGCACTCAGGCAGATCTTGCAGAACCTCGTCGAGAACGCTGTCCGCTACACGCCGTCGGGGAGTGTCACCGTTTTCGCACAGCGCCGAGAAAACGGTACCGTGGTCGGTGTCCGTGACACGGGTATCGGAATACCGCGGGAGCACTTGCCGCGCATTTTCGAGCGCTTCTATCGCGTCGACGCCGGACGCTCGCGCGAGGTAGGAGGAACTGGACTCGGCCTTGCCATCGTGAAGCATCTCGCCGAGGCGCACGGTGGCGCTGTCCGCGCGACGAGCACGGTCGGCGCGGGGACGGAGATTGCAGTCTTCTTCCCCGATGCCTGATTCCCGTCCATAGATTGCGCTAGCGTGGCAGCGACTTCCTCCGCGTCATTGCACGACGGTGCTCGCCGCATCGCGGCGATCGATATCGGGTCGAATTCCATCCGCCAGATCGTCGCCGATGTCTCAGGCGGAGGGGGCATCCAAGTCGTCGACGAAATGAAGGCGGCGCCGCGGCTTGCCGCCGGCCTCGTCGACAATGGCGTGCTCGACGAGAGCGCGATGTCTCGCGCGGTCGATAACATCGCGCGGATGGCGACCCTTGCGAGGCAGCTCG